>NZ_CP031230.1:3252500-3495830 GCF_003351785.1 Sporosarcina sp. PTS2304 | reverse complement strand
TATGTCAGACCAACGATACTTTGGATTGCTTTGAATGACGTCCTTAATATTCTTTCCAGCGATTGTTAACTGACTCGTAACCGGAAATTGAGAATCTCCATGTTCTCCGAGAATATAGCCTTGAATATTTTTTGTGTCGATTTCGAAATAGCGACTTAATAAATGTACATATCTCGCTGTATCAAGTAAAGTACCAGATCCCAGCACTTTATTCTTCGGAAGACCTGACACCTTCCAAGCTACGTATGTCATAACATCGACTGGATTGGAGGCTACCAATAGAATGCCGTTGAAACCCGATGCCATCACACGTTCCACAATCCCAGTAATAATTCCAGTGTTTTTCTCAGCAACCGTCAGCCGAGTAACTTCCTCACTTTGACTCACACCAGCAGTAATACAGACGATATTAGCGTCTTGGCATTCACTATAATCTCCTTGCCATACTTTCATCGGTGTAGATGCGAAGGGTACGGCATGGTTCAAATCCATAGCCTCCCCTTCTGCTTTTTCCCTGTTCATATCAATGAGAACTATCTCTTCAGCAATCGAATGATTTACTAATGCATAAGCATAAGTCGATCCAACAAAGCCTGTCCCAATAATAACTACCTTGTTTTTAAGAACATCCACACTATTCATCTCCCATCGTTAGTACCCAATTACTTTTAATTTATTTTGCAAATGCCAGTGAAAGAGCCGGGAAGTATGTGATGATCAAAAGTCCAACGACCACGTACATAATAATTGGGATCATTTTCTTTATAATGTCTTCCAGCGGTGTTTTCCCTACATTGGCAGCAATGAACAAATTCACACCAAAAGGAGGAGTAATGAAACCGATTGCAAGGTTAACTACCATAATAATACCAAAATGAACCGGATCCACGCCTGCTTGTTGTACGATTGGTAAAAGAATAGGCGTTAACATTGCAAGAGCAGGAATTGTATCCACAAATGCACCTACAACAAGTAAAAATAAATTAATTAGCAGAAGAATGACAATTGGATTCGTTGAAAACGAAGCGATGGATTCAGCAATAATTACAGGAATCCGTTCGACTGATAATAAATAAGCAAATGCGATTGAAGTTCCGATCATATACATTGTTGCGCCTGTCAGATTAATTGTTTCAAGCAGACTTTCTTTAATTTCTTTCCATTTCAATTCTTTATGAACAAATGTACCGATAATGAATGAATAAATTATTGCAATTACAGAAGCTTCTGTAGGAGTGAAAATTGAACCGTAGATCCCTCCTAAAATAATAATAGGAGCAAGCAAAGCCCATTTTGCATCCCAAATCGATCTCATTAACGCGGAGAAACTTATGTCAATCTCTTCTTTTACAATGTCATCGCCTTGTTTTTTTATAGTACGGTACGAAACGAACATTAAAATCGCTGCAATTAAAAGTCCAGGCAAAATACCTGCCTTAAATAACTCCCCAATCGATGTACCACTGATGACACCATAAAGTATTAGCGGGATGCTTGGAGGTATAATAACACCAATACAACCAGCTGCTGCTGTGATAGCGGAAGCAAAAGCAGGATTGTAATTTTTTTCTTTCATAGAAGGAATCATGAATGAACCAATCGCACCTACAGTAGCTGGACCAGAACCTGATAATGCAGCAAAAAATGCGCATGCCACTACAGTGACCATTGCAAGTCCACCAACCATCCAACCGACAAGCTGTTTAGCGAGGTTCAGTATCCTCTCCGAAATCCCGCCCTTTCCCATTAATAGGCCACCTAACATGAAAAATGGAATAGCCATTAGTGGAAAGGAGTCGAGTGAAGTGAAGAGTTTTTGAATGAGCATCGGCAAACTTACTTTGTCCGAAAAGAAAATAACTAACATGGAAGATAACCCAATCGCTATACCAATGGGTACGCTTAATATTATAAAAACAAAGAGACTCCCAAATAAGATTAACATAGTCATATGATCAATCCCCACTTACTACAATTTTCTCAGGCTTGAAAATAAAGTACAGTCGTTGTACTAAACGAATGAGCATTAATACTCCACCGATCGGAATGATTAAATATACTACCCACATCGGCAATCCAATTGTGGCAGTTTTTTGCCCCATTAATTTAATGGTCTGCACAACTTGCGTTCCTACGATAGCCATCACAAAAGCAAATATAGACCACAATAAAATCACAATTACTTGTACTACTTTTTGCACACTCATTGGAAGTCTATCTACAAATAACGTTATTTTAATATGATCATTTTTGCGAATTGTGTAGCTCATACTGATCCATGTGATCCAAATAAGCATATAACGTGCCAGTTCCGCGCTCCATCCAACCGAAATATTAAATACATATCGCGATAGTACTTGAAGAAATACAAGTGCTACAATAAAAAGCGTTGAAATGATAAGTAACCATTCTTCTAGTTTAATGTCTATGAACTCTTTCCATTTCATAGGGAGTCCCTCCTCAGAGGCAATTTTAGGAGTTATGTAAAAAATAGGAGGCTGATCGCCTCCTATTTTTTTGTTATTTACTATAACTTTTTGCTAAATCAATTAAATCTTTACCGATTACATCTTCGTACTTCTTATAAACCGGCTGAACTACTTCGATAAATTTCTCTCTTTCTTCCGGTGTTAGTTCAGTAACTTCTATCAAGTTCTCTGTTTGGAACTTATTCGCCATAGATTCTTCATCTTCATCAACAAATTGATAGTAGTCTGCTTCCGTATCTTTACCAGCTTCTATAATAATGTCTTGAATATCAGCAGGCATATCCTCAAATAACTTGTTATTGAACAAAATAGCTAAACCTGAGTACTGGTGACTTGTTAATGTCAAGTATTTCTGAACTTCGTAAAACTTACTTGAATCGATAAGTGATAAAGAGTTGTCCATGCCATCATACGTTTTTTGTTGTAATGCACTGTATAGCTCGCCAAATGCCAGTGGAGAAGCATTCGCACCAAGAGTATTGAAAATGTCTTGTTGAATTTCAGACTCTTGTACCCGAATCTTTAAACCTTTCATATCTTCTGGTTTCGTAATCGGTCTTTTATTATTCAAAACATGTCTAAATCCATCGTAACCATATCCAAGGCCTTTTAGATTGATATCTCCTAAACCTTCAGACAGTTCTTTTCCTAAATCTCCTGCCAGTGCTTCTCTAGGTTCTTCTTTAGTGGCGAATAAGAATGGTAGATCTAGTACATAAAAACGTTCATCGAAAGTACCTAGTGATGGTGTTCCCACCATGCTGACATCTGCATTGCCAAGTTGGATAGCTTCAATAATTTCACGGTCCGAGCCATATAACTCGCCATTCGCAAATACTTCTACTTTTACTCTACCGTCTGATTTCTCTTCAACTTCTTCTTTAAATACAAGAGCAGCTTTATGAGCTGGATGATCTGTCGGAACGATGTGTGGGAACTTTAATGTATACGTATCTTTCCCACCTTTCCCTTCTTCACCTGTAGCAGAATTGTCGCTATCTCCCGAACAAGCAGATAGAAAAACAACTATAAGCGCTGACATTGCTATCAATAACCATTTGTTCTTCATACAATTACCTCCTGTTTTTTCTGTAAGTATGGAACAAAAACTAGACTACATAGTTCATTAAAAACGTAGTGACAAGCAACTTAAGCCGCCATCATGTTTCTGAAATTCTGACACTTCTACTTCAATTACACTAAATCCTGCTTCTTCTATTTTATGTTTTGTCTTCGGAAAACCTGCTGGAACAATTACATGGTCATTCACACGAATCGTATTTGCTGTATATTCTTCTTCAGCAGGGACAATAATTTTTTTATATTCAGCAAATGCGGGATGATCGATAAATTCACCTGCTGCAACTACTGTATTATTTCCGAGGAATGTAATCCCTGTTTTCAAATGGAAGAACTCTTCTAACGTCATGATTGTGGCATGATATCCTGCATCTTCAAGAATCTTCTTAAGCTGATCCGCTCCTTCTTGATTTGTCCGATCGGAAATACCAATATAGAAGTTTTTATCAATTTGCATAACATCCCCGCCATCTAACGTGCCAGGTGCTTGAATATAACGGAACTCATCATAATAATTCTTTAATACTTGTTCAATTTCGATGATTTCTTTGTTACGTGACTCTGCTCCAGGATTTGTAATAACTGCAAATTCAGGAACTAGTACTGCCGCATCTTCTACGAAACACGAATCCGGAAACTCCTCACTCGGTTCCAATTCGTGCACTGCAACTCCACAACGTTTAAGAGCTTTTACATATTGTTCATGTTGTTGAAGAAGCTTATCGAATTCGGGTTCTCCTAAATCTGAAGTCGTCAATCCATTCAAATAGCTTTCTCCCGGCTTTTTTACAATTGTTTGTTTAAATAACATGTTGTGTTCCTCCTAAAATTTTAATAGATATTCAAATGTAACCGTTTTCAAATACAAGTCCTCTGACTACCAATCAACAAGTAAAAGTTGTCTCACTACACTAAAACATCCACTTGAAGAAAAACTCTTCCACTCTTCGGAAAGTTTTTGTTGTTATCGGGACATAATTCTATTATAATAAAACTGAATGGAATGTCAATACACAATTTTCAGTAATGTCAGATTGCCTTTTTTACAAATATACTTTTCACCTGGACGTTCTGAATATCCTTTCGTTCCAAAATTTTAGCGCAAAGAAAGGCGAGTGGCTTATGCAGACAATTACTCGAGCGATGAAAATAATCGATTGTTTTATTTCCAGTGAACCCAATCGTTTTTTTTCGATTACTGAGCTTTCCAAACAATGTGATATTCCTGTTAGTTCCATTCATCGCATACTAAATGCCATGATAAAACATGAATTAATACAGCAGGATAAAGAGCGAAAGTTATACGGTCTCGGCATCACCTGGTTGGAGTACGGTTTGAAGATGTATGACACCATGGATTATGTCAGCATAGTACGACCAGATTTAGAACAGTTAATGAAAAACGTAGAAGCTAGTGTCTATTTACGGAAGCCCATTGGTTCAGAATCTATCATTATTGAACGGATTGACTGCACCAATCAAACAATTCTTGCCCATGACAAACTAGGTTTGCGAATATCGCTACATGAAGGTCAAGCTAATTTAACTATGTTAGCGCATATGGAAAGTGACGTAATAGAAGAAATTCTTCAAAATTTCATTCCAGAAAATGCGAGAAATGATTTTACTACGCAGTTAAATAAAATCAAGCAGGATGGTTTTGCAATTGGCGAAGATAGTAATGATGGCATCACTACAGTCGCGGCGCCAGTCTTAAGTCATTATGGGGATATTGTGGGTGCAGTGAATGTGAAGATTAAAAGTTCTACAATGACTAAAGAAAAGAAAGATCAAGTCATTAGTGAAGTCACCAATACAGTAAACAAAATTTCTTGGAAAATGGGCTATCAAAAGTAGATGTAGAGAGAGGAAGATACCAATATGAAACACTTACTAAATAAAAACGTAAAAAACATCGAAATCTCAGGAATACGCAAGATCTCAAATATGATTGATAAATCGTCTGATACGGTGAATATGACTTTTGGACAACCTAACTTTCCTACACCTGACTTTATAAAAGAAGCAGCGATTAAAGCTATCCATGACAACCATACTGATTACACTGAAACAGCTGGAGTCTATGAACTTCGTGAAGCTGCTTGCGATTATGTAGAGAAACTTTATGGACTAAAATACGATCCTGAAAACGAGATTATCGTCACAGTAGGCGCAAGTGAAGCGTTGGATATTGTATTACGGACGATACTCGATGAAGGTTCGGAAGTTATTATGCCCGCTCCAGTGTTCGTCGGTTACGAGCCTTTAATTAAAATGTGTAACGCAAAAACCGTTTACGTAGACACAACTGAAACTAACTTTAAAATGACTGCTTCTATGATAGAAGAGAAAATTACAGAAAACACTCGTTGTGTTCTACTACCTTACCCAAGCAACCCAACTGGTACAACTTTGTCAAAAGAAGAAGTGATGGAAATTGGTGAACTGCTACGCGGAAAAGACATTTTTATTATTTCTGATGAAATCTATAGTGAATTAGTGTATGAAAGCAAGCACTTTTCAATCGGTGCAGTACCGGGAATCAAAGATCAAACCATTATCATTAACGGTCTGTCAAAATCCCACGCGATGACTGGTTGGAGAATTGGTTTTGCTTTCGCACCCGCTTATCTAGTGGATCAATTTTATGCGGTACATTCATTTAACGCAATTTGCGCCCCTTCCATCAGTCAATATGCTGCGATTGAAGCTTTAAGACAAGGCGCAGATCATAAAGATGTTGTCATGATGAAAGATGATTATAAGAAAAGAAGAGACTTTGTGTACTCACGTATAAAAGAAATGGGTCTTGACGTGACAAAACCTGAGGGGGCTTTTTACATTTTCCCTTCTATTAAAAATACCGGACTAAGTTCTGAGGAATTTTCCGCTCGTATGCTTGAAGAAGAGAATGTGGCGGTCATTCCTGGAAGCGCGTTCTCTTCGTATGGTGAAGGATATTTACGAATTTCTTATGCGCAGTCTATGGAGGAATTGGTGAAGGGTATGGACGGTTTGGAACGGTTTTTGGAGAAGCTAGCGGAAGAAGTTTAAGTTCTTATTATATTCTTTCGGAAAGAGTACCTGTGAGATAAATCGATACTTATATAGATTTTAAGTAAACAGTAAGTAGTTCTGATTTTATTATATTTCTTCATATGTGCATCACCGCATGTACAACAGTTACGTGATGTAAAAACAAGCTATGTACTAGACAATTTTCTCCAATAGCACAACAAGAAGTCTTCTGATCGTTTACATGATCAGAAGACTTCTTATCATTATAATTTCTCTTACTTTTCTCTCACAACGCTATAAACCGCTCCACCGACCAAATCGATCATTTCTTTCAGTCGCTCTTTACTCACATATTGCATCACATCATTTTCATTATGATAATAAGGTTCTAGATTGTGTGTTCCTGGCTCTCTTCTGATGAAGTTTGCAGCTGGAATACCCACTTCGTCAAAAGCGACATGATCGGATGACCCACGTTTAAATAGAACGAGTTCGGATGGTGTACCGATAATCTTTGCTACTTTGTTTGCAGATTCAGTAACTAAATTAGCCTCACCACTTACTGTATTCGTGTAAATTGCAGTTGCATTTTCCCACGCTGTTGCGACCATATCCATATTGAAGTTCGCGATACTGCGCGTTCTTTCTTCTTCACTCAATGAATTCGCATAGTATCTTGAGCCCACTAATCCAATCTCTTCCGCTCCGACAAATACAATTCGCAATTCCTTATCTAACGGTTGATCTTTTAGTACTCTAGCCATTTCGAGTGCAGCTGCTGTACCTGTAGCATTATCATTTGCACCTGGTGCTCCCGGTACACTATCGACATGCGCGGTAATATAAACTATTTCATTATCCATATTGCTATTTTCCGGATACTTTTTCGCAATAATATTGGATGAAGTTCTTTGTTCCACCACATTAATTATGATTTTCGCCTCACCTAAAGATTCCTTAAGTGATTCGCCTTGTGCCTTTGTAATACCTATTGCTGGAATTTCCGATGTAGCACTATAACTCAGTGGCTCTTCCTTTTCTGCATTGTCATAAATAATTACACCTACAGCACCGGCTTCTTGTGCATGATTTACTTTATCTTGAAACGTCACGCCTCCTCCTCTAGCAATCAATGCGATTTTTCCACTTGCTTCCGCAGTGAAATCAGTTTTTTCTCCAAATTCAGCGAAAAATAACTCTGCTGTTACACCAGCTTCCTCTGTAGTAACTGAATTTCGTGCTACTGCACTTGCGATAGAACTGCCGCCAACTGTGAATTCTGATGCTTTCACTGCTGGAAGATCAAATTCCTGACGTGCCACTTCATAACCGTAGTCCTGTAAAGTTTCTTTGATATAGTCGAGCGTCTGTTGCTCAGCTTGCGTACCCGTCACTCTAGGACCCCAATTTGTAAGCGTTTCCACGTCTGCAAATGCTAACTCAACATCAAATGATTTAATGAAGTTCTTAATTGCTACTGCTTCTAGTTGTTGTTCGCTATTCCCCTCTTATACTACGATCCGTAGTTTTCGACAGGGCCTACACCGTACAGGCGACTTTCATCGCATACGGCGTGCCGTCAGCGGTCTTCAACTGCTTATTTCCCCTAGCGTCAGTATAATATAGATAGCAGGTAATACAATTCAAAAATAGCTTTTTTATCAAATTGAATCCTTCGTCCATCGTAGGAAATGCTAATAAAGTATTAATTATAAGCAAGTAAATATATTTTTCTGACACCTTTGGATACTAGGACTCATCTACTGACTTGTTGCAAAAAAAGAAAATGCTTGTGGTTTTTGGTGTTTTTTTTAATATATTTATCTAAGAATGTTTATTACTTATATTATGTATTTTCAAAGCGGGTTTGACTATGGCTGTTGAATGGAGCGAGGCTGACTTGAAGTGTCCCACGGCTTGCGCTTCCAGACGATAGGCTTTCCGAAGGGGACGGGTTTTTTTCGGGAGAATCCTAAAGCAAACCCCTCATTTCCAAAAGCCAATTCCTTTCTCTGGATAATCAACAGGTTTAATATTTACTATTTATAAGTCGCGTAAATAAGTACAAAAAAGCGTCCCCTCTTCTTACAGAAGGGAGGGCGCTCTTTGTTTTGCACACTATCTAGTAATCAGGTTCAGTAGCGAGTTGTGCAAGCGCTTATTAGTTAGTCCAAAATACAGAGGTGTTTGCGCCATTAATGAGGATGTTGAATTTGTCTCCACCGCCTAAAGGGCCTGATGTGTACGTAAATGTAAAATTATTCAATTGAGAATGTACTGTAAAGTTAGATACACTGCCAGAGCCTTGATTTCCTTCACTACGGACACCCATAATTGTAGCTGTTTCTAAAGATTCGTAAGGCGTGATTCGGTCACTGTATACTAAATAACCCGACACCTGATATGATGTATTCGCTTCAATTCCGCCAAAGAAAAATGTTCCTTTTGTGCCGTGACCATAATCATACACTGCACCTGATGGAAAAATGCCAGTCAACATCATATACACTCCATTAATAGAAATGACACCTGTTGTTTCATTTTGCGCCAGCGCTGTACCATTTCGATTATAGATAGAGGTACTGTTGACGGGTCGAACTTCAATCGTTTCCTGACCATTCGGTGTACCAGTCACTGCCAATGCCACACGAACTGTAGTTTCCCCTCCATTGAGCGGAGTTCCATTCGGTTTCGTGACATCTGTAACGGTTACACCTGTCGCGTTGCCTGCATTTTTAGTATACGCAACAACAAAATCTGCACTAGTTAAACCTCCTGTTCCATTCGCATTAGTGTACATTCCTTGATTAAATGTAATGTCCACATACTGATTGTTTGTAGCTACTATAGAGCTTTGTATACTTGGAGCTTGTACTACAACTACACTATAGCTTGCTGTCGTTGCTGCATGTGTAGGCGTTGCTGCTTTAGTAGCTGTAATTACAGTTGTTCCTGCATTACCAACCGTTACCTCTCCTGTTGTAGCATGAACTGTCGCTACACTTGGCGTTCCACTAGAGTACGTAATAGCCCCAGTTCCTACTCCTCCTGTCACCGCGTTTACAAATGGGTCATTCCCAACTGTTTTCTCTATCGTACCATTCGTCGTAAATAGAATAGTCGATGGTAATACTGTGCTATTCTCGTCTTATACCGCTATGCGGCTTTCGTTTCGAGCCTTCACCATGCAGGCGACTTTCATCGCACACGGCGATCCGTCAGCAATGATTCTTAAAACTTATTTCCCCTGACATCATTATATAATACTTTTAAGTAATTTAAAAGTATCGAATTTTAATTTTCTGATTTATTACGTTTTTTACTAAGTAGACTATTTGATGTTTTGACGATTAGTAGTTGAATAATAAAAAAGTCTTCTAACCGATTTCTCGATTAAAAGACTCTTTCTCTCGTTCACTAACCTATGCGTTTCTAAAACAATTTATCGGCCTACTACATCATTACATATACACTCTTTTCCAATGCGTCTGACCAGTTGGTACAGTTATATTGTTTCCATTAATTGAATAACTTTGTCCTGCCAAAAATTTATCGTACCACTCTTGTGAAACGACAACATTCGTAGTACCTGCACCTTCAGACCAAATTGCCGGATTCGATGTCGTATGCATTTGAGGTTCAGTTAAAGTCAGTGTGGACGTAAATGTTGCGTCCGCAAAAATTTCTATTCCTCCAAACCCATTGCCATCCGTATTGATTCCAGTTCCTGTGACACTAGCATCAGAAAGTCTTGCATTCACTAACAAACCAGCCTGTCCATTTTTCAAAGTTACATCCGTCAGCTTCACTCCGGTTGCATTATACACTTGCATACCAAAGCGCGCGGGTGTCTGCCATGTCCCAGGCGTTGTTGCATTCGCATCCACAGTCAGATTAGTAATCTCGACATTATTTGCACTAACTACAACTGACGTGTTATGCGTTAGACCATTAATTGGATCTACTGTGCTTGTCAAAGTCTTTCCGTTACCATTAATCAATACTTCCTGATCAATTGCGACTGTGCTGCCTAATGAAATATCGTTAGCTAAAAACAACTTATCTGCATTGGCGATGGCAGTTGCAAATGTTGCTTCATCAGTGACAATCCCTGCTTCAGCCTCCTCCAGAAGTGCATAGTTTGTTACTAGGCCTTGTTGTGTAGCATTTAGCGCATTGTAAGCTGAACGCGTATTTGCTACATCCGTATCAAATGTACCGTCCATAAAATCAAGTGCGGCAATTTGATTCATTACGGCTTGCTGTGCGCTATTCCCGTCTTATACCTTTCGGCTTTCGTTCCGGGCCTACACCGTACAGGCGACTTTCATCGCATACGGCGTGCCGTCAGCAATAGTTTTTCTTATGCTTATTTCCCCTAACTCTCATTATACAATATTCTGAATATTAAATATATAAAACTTTAGACATATAACTTAAGACACTATCTACATTCTTTTTCAAAAATCTTCTAGTAGTGTTTGCTTATATTTCCACCCATCCGTAGCTTTCATAAAATATACGATGAAAGGATCCTCTCCATTAAGGTAAGTAAACGCTACACGATCACCCACTTTAGGGGGAATCTGAAACGTCAAGTTGAGTCCTTTAGAAGCAACTTGCAATTGTGCATCGAAATCGCTATTTGCGGGGTCGCTCTGTACAACTGGGCTAGTAGAGAAATCGAGTGTAGCAGGATCTACCGTTCTTTCGTGTACATATACCGAAGAATTGCTTTCGGTCAACACATATTCTTCGCCATACAAATAAATCAGCGATCCACTGCTAGGTTCAACCTCTGTAACGGATTCGGAAAAATAGTAGACTCCTTTTTCACTTATTCTCATTCCTTCTGTGTATGGAATTTCCACCCACTGCCCTTCATCAAGAGTTATATCTTCGTTATACCACATCCTTTTCCCAGGTAGTTTATTAACCAACTGAAGTGATCCACCTACATAAAAAATATGTTCATTTGTTTTTTCTAAATTCACAACATCAAATGGCATTCTAGCAATAGCGCTATTCTCGTCTTATACCTTTACGGATTTCGAATCGAGCCTACACCGTACAGGCGACTTTCATCGCATACGGCGTGCCGTCAGCAGTCTTCCAAATACCTTATTTCCCCTGCTACTAGTATATAATACTTTTAAATAACAATAAATAAATATTTCACTATTCAGTCAAATCCTTTTAAAATCAAATAATTTCAGACAGAAAAAGAGGAACCTGTAGAGGTTCCCCATTTCTGTCCACTATTGTGACTGTATTTACAGAAGCGCCGTTGCGATACTGAATTTCTCCAATATTCTCAGCTCCTCTGATCTCTTTAACGTTCTTACTGTCAATAATGACTGTTTTCACATTTGTTCCTGCAAAGTCGATTATCGCTCCCGCTTTTGCCGGTTTCAGTCGGACAGTCGTCTGTGCAAATCCTTCTCCATGGAATTTCGCGTAATTCCCGGTAAATACGACTTCTTGACGGATGATGGATTCTCCATCCAAATAGACGCTGACACTTGGTTTGTTGATCAGCAAACGAGTCGTTTTAAATGATTTAAACGTGTAATAATTGTCGATCTTTATCGGGGCTTTTTCAAGTGCTACCTGAACGAGCACTGGATCATGGTCACTCGCACGTCCCGCCATGTCTGTATAGTCTGCATTGACGTGCAACATATCAATTTCAGCCTCTTCAAACATATTGTTAGAAACGAGCACATGGTCGAGAACTTGTGAATTCCCTTGATACACATAAGAGTAACGATCATTTTCCGGTACCTTTTTTACAAGATTTTTCATAATATCGCCTTCTAGAATTTCCAATGACTCTGCAAATTGGAAGTCATTGAAATCGCCTAGTGCTACTACGTTCGCATATGGATTTTTTTCTTTGACATCCGCGATGAAGTCATGGACAATTTGGGCGATTTTCTTGCGCTGGATTTCACTTTTATACACTGGCGGCTGGATCGCACCGAACAGCGGCGTATCTCCACCTTTGGAGTTCCAGTGGTTACCGATGACAATTACGTCCTCCCCTTGGAACGTAAACTCTGCCGCGACCGGTTTTCTGCTTCGGTTGAACGCTTCATTAGCCGGATCAATTCGTCCTGGATTCACTGTCAAGCGGTCGTTTTCATATCCTACCGGCGTCATCGCATCTCCATGCGGTGCTTTTTTCAATGATACGCGCTCTGGATTGTAGAGAAATCCTACACGGATATTCGCATTCGGTTGCCCGCCGTCTTCATTATTAACTGGATCAATATTAGCATATTTATACGTAACGCCGCCCGCTGCTGTAATCGCATCGATCAAGCGCTGGTAACTTTCGTTTGCTTCAGGACCTCCCGCGTCAGGTCCATTATTGTCCTGCACTTCCGTCACACCTACAATATCGGGGTTATGCATATCGTTGGCAATTGCCCTTGCTAATTTTTGCGCTTTGTCATCGGAAGTCGTCTTCTTGTTGTTTGAGAAGTTTTCCAAGTTATACGAGCCGATCGTCAGTTTATTCGGGTTTTTGACGATTGTCGTTGTCTCGGGAACTGCCTCACCCTTGACGAACTTTTCTTGCATTTCATTATAATCGACATAAATTTTATAGTTCTGGAATGAATAGCCGACGACCCCAACGATAGGGCCGGTGAACTTGTCGCCCGTCGCCACTTCAAAATTTCTCGCCTGAGTATTCGGTTCCAGTCTAAATTGAACTAAATCTGCTGTCGGCTGATCTTTTTTCAAAAGAACACCGCCGTTTTTCGTTTCTGTTTCACGGCTTGCAAGAACTGTCGTCAGATCACCGTGTTGCTGCGGTCCAACCGACTTCACGTCACCTACTTGCACGAGCATCGCTTCCCGACTTTCCCAGAAGTCTCCTGCATATTTTTCTATATCAAACTCACTTAATCCTTCACTTAAAATAGCTTGTGTAGGCAGATTCGATTCATCAATGATGTAAGGTTTAGGTAACGGCACAGACTCTTCGATTACTTCCACCACACCACCTTGATCATTTCGTACGTTGATCTGCGTCGTTTTTAAGTCAGTTGTCTGGCGATCTGCATAGCCATCAATCGCATATTCGCTCACTTTCCCTTTGACCTTTACCAAATTCCCTACAGACAAATTCCATGCGTCGCGCCCGCTGTAAAGAACGATAGCTTCGGAAGTGTCCAAGTTGCCGTCACGTTCATTGTCAGGCGTTTGGATATGGTAATAAGTCGTTCCTTGCAACACAAACTTATACGTTACAATCCCTTTTACTTCTTCTACTACTTGCCCCTCTAACGGAGAGACGTGGCCAGATCCTTGAATGTCATGTATTCGGAGCGCATCTGTAATAACATAATCATATGTTTGAATTACACTTTCGCGTTCATCAGACGTGATCGCAATTGCTTTTAGTTGTGTATCTTCTGTAAATTCAATGGGTGTTGTATATTTAGTAGACTCTGCCGTAGGATCTGTTCCATCTACTGTGTAATAAATTGTCGTATCTGCCGTGCCCGTGGAAAGCGTGACGCTTACATTTTCAATAAACGTTCCACTGCTAGGACTCGCAACGACAGGCTTCACTGCATTAACGTCTTCTACCACATCATTAGCGTCACGAGGAATTAGTTGATACACATCATCAAATTGCTGAACAATTCCAGTGATCGAATCATACGTCATACCCGCTTGCAATCCTAAGTTATCATTTTCGTCACGAATAACGAAATTAGTCCCTGACGTAGCAGCAAAGTTAGCCCAGCCTGTTCCCTGTTCTTTATCAGTAAGCGAGACGTTAGTAAGCGTGATTAACTGAGATTCAAACTCTTCGCCAACTGCTGAACCTTCGACTACTTTGGCTTCCGGCACGGTGCCAGCTGTCTTCTCTAATAACCTTGCACCATCAATTTGCGTTAATCCTCTATATTGCGCTACTTTTCCTACTACTGTTATTTCATCCCCTAAATCTACAGCTAAACTAGTCGGACGTACCGCAACACCCGCTTCTCCATCTTGAATCGTGATAGAGTTCTTTAGTTTCGCAGTAACCGTTCCAGTAACTGAAACCGTCTCTCCAACAGCTTTTGCACGAGCTTCCGTAATGCTGATTACTTCTACTGGCTCGGGAGCTGGTTGGTCACCGGTGAAGCTGATGCTTGTAACACTTTTCATTCCTGATTTTAAATGAAATAGTTCTAAATTACCTGTTACATTTACTTGCTTGCCTACTAGATCGGGATTAGTTTTTAGACCCCATTCAGTACGTAATCCTGAAGGAATCTGAACAAACAACATCTTTGCAATATTTGTTTCACCTTGCTCTGTTGCGATCGCAAGATTATAATCATCATTTGCAGTTTCAGTAATAGACGTTGCAGATTTGATATACCCGACAATATACCCCGTCACCGTAGCATTACCACTATTATTATCAATGGCTTCTTCCACTGTAATAGAAGTAGATTGCAATGTTGCTGTTTCTGCGTTTGCCTGCGTTATTAAAACAGTTGGTGAAATCAAACTAAAAATCAGTAAAAATATTATTCCTATATGAAACGTCTTTTTACCTTTCAACTGCCACACCTCGATTTCTTTTGATTAGATAGATAAAGCCTTCTGAATAAAACAGAAGGCTTTATCAGTACTTACAAGATTGTATCTCCCTGAACAACAATTCCGTCAAAATCAAATAAATCTCCGTTCAATCCAGTCACGTCTAAATTCCCTGTGACTGTAATGTTAGTAAACGTTAGCGTGTCACTAGGCGTCCCTACTAAAGTCAGATCCCCCTCTACAATCGCATTTTCTAAACTTTCGATATCCGTGACCGTAACAACTACATTTCCTGGATACACTTTCGGATCATCTGCCGTACCAGAAAATTCATTACCAGTTACTAATGTGCCGCTATTCCCGTCTTATACCTTTACGGCTTTCGTTTCGGGCCTACACCGTACAGGCGACTTTCATCGCATACGGCGTGCCGTCAGCGGTAGTACTTCACTTATTTCCCCTACTCCTACCATAGTACAACTACCTATGAAGTCACAATGGGATTAACTAATTATTTTGTAATTTTCTAAAAACTACGAAAGGTATACAAGAAAAGTTTTTCGCAATAAAGTATGAAGTGAACTAGTACTTTACTCTTACACTTGTGATTCATCCGCTGATTGAATGTACGCGTGAGTGGGGGTTAATGAGCGCGAGCGCGGGGTCTATGAGCGCGAATGCGGATTCTATGAGCGCGAACGCGGATTCTATGAGCGCGAATGCGGATTCTATGAGCGCGATTGCGGAGTCTATGAGTGTGAATGCGGATTCTATGAGCGCGAACGCGGGGTCTATGAGCGGAAGTGAGCATTCTATGAGCGCGAGCGCGGGGTCTATGAGCGCGAACGTGGATTCTATGAGCGCGAATGCGGATTCTATGAGCGCGATTGCGGATTCTATGAGCGCGATTGCGGATTCTATGAGCGGAAGTGAGCATTCTATGAGCGCGAACGCGGGGTCTATGAGCGCGAACGTGGATTCTATGAGCGCGAACGCGGATTCTATGAGCGGAAGTGAGCATTCTATGAGCGCGAACGCGGGGTCTATGAGCGCGAACGTGGATTCTATGAGCGCGAACGCGGAGTCTATGAGCGGAAACGTGGATTCTATGAGCGCGAACGCGGATTCTATGATCGGAAGTGAGCATTCTATGAGCGCGAACGCGGATTCTATGAGCGCAATAAGTAGAGGCAACCGTTCCTTAGAATTTCATACTATATTTAATCCGAACCTCTCGGGGAAAAAGCTTTTCTTGAGACCAAAAAGAACGAGCAACTCCGCCCGTTCCAGTGTCCTACTGTCTGCTTTTCAAATGCAAGTTTCCCCCACACAGGCAATAGCGGGTTCTTCATTCACGAATAAGGGCTTGCAATTACCTCCACAAAAAAATATGTACATTAATAATGCATGGAACCGATCGCCCAAGAATAGCCTACGCCGAAGCCTACTAACAGTATGTGGTCGCCTCGCTGGATCTCTCCATTGTCAATCTGCCTCTTCAACGCAATGGGGATCGTTGCAGATACGGTGTTTCCGCAATCCTCAAAATCTGTCACGAACTTATCTTCCGGTATGCTCATTTTATCTCTCAACGAGTTCAACATATAAAGATTCGCTTGATGGAATATGATTTTGTCGAAATCAGTAAACTGTAAACTGTGCTTTTCAAAAAATTGATCTATCGACTTCGGTATTTCTCGTGATGTGAAGTTGAACACGGCCGATCCTTTCATATATAAGTTCCCTTGATGGCGAACATTGCCGTACGCGTCCTCTTCCTCGATCAGCTCCACAGCATGTTCTCTATTTCTCATGCCGCCGTAAGGTACGATCAGATTTTTCGCACCCGAACCGTCTGTGCCAAAAGCAAAATGATGCAATCCAGCCACATCCGAAGCCTCAATCAGTGTCGCAGAGCCGGCATCGCCAAACAACAATTGTACACTTCGATCTTTCGGATTGACGAACTTGCTATACGTCTCTCCCGTCAACAGCAAAACATTCTTCACTTGTCCAGATTCGATCAGCCCTTTTGCCATAGAAAGCCCATAGACAAAACCCGAACAGCCTAAATTGAAATCCAACGCACCAACCGAATTATTCAACCCAAGTCGTTCTTGAATTAAACAAGCTGTTGTAGGTAAGAAATAATCTGGCGACTGCGTACAATATAAAACGTACTCAATAGACTCTCGTTCAATCGAATGTTTCTCAAATAATTGTTCCGCAGCTTGGACAGCTAAATCGGAAGCAAATTCATCTTCTGCGGCGATATGTTTTTGAAAAATCCCTACCTTCTTTACTGTTCTATTATTTGCATCATTTTGTTCTGTATTTTTCGGTAAATAATACTCAATTGCTTTAATTCTGCTGAATCCCATGATTGTCCGCCTTTCTGCTATGTATCTCATTTTGTGTCATTCGTTTTATTCGATGGTGTATATAAATGCCAGAAAGTAGTTTTCTCCGCATCAATTCCATGACGTAACGTTTCAATTATAGCATTTGCATCGCTGCGTATGTTAGATAGAAATCAGTAAAAAGTAATCACTAAATATATACGAACGCTCATAGTATACTCAAAGCCCCATTTACAAAAAAACTGCCACAGAAATTCAGTCTTGCTGATTTTCTGGACAGTATGAGTACTTACCGAATATAAAATGTTTTCTTAATAGATTTTTTTAGCGTCTTCCCTGAATGACTTTTGATGTTTTTGTCGATAAACAGTGTATAGCGTTCGCCGACTGCATATGGCTGCTGTGGTGTAATAATAATAGACTTGGTCAATGCATCATATACTATGTCAGTAGCGATGAGATTGCCTAGTGAATCGACAACTACAACGTGCAATTCAGCTAATGCTTGGTCATCAAGTGGTTTGTTGAAAGAGATTCGCCAAGGTTTCACTATGTTGTCGATCGGCTCTTCTGGCTTCACTTCTGCATCTTTTTCTTCTTCTATGCGGTCTGTGACGACTTTCTGGACTCCGTTAACTTTTTCTGAAACGGCTATTAATTGTGCGCGAAGTTGTTCGATTTTCTCATAACGAGAGACTAGTTGACTAGTATCCGACAAGCGGCTAGCAAGCGAGTCAAGTTGACGTACAATACTATCTAGACGATGACTGAGCGAATTAAACTTCCCTTTGTAGTCAGTAAATGTCTCTACGACACCTTCCACGTCTTCGTCTTTATCAACTACCTCTGCTTGCTTCACTAGGCCTGCTTTTATATCTTTCATTTTCTGCATAGTTTTGTTTTGCGTCATCTTATTGAACTTTTCATCGTACATTACAATTAATGAGTCTATCTTCAACAATTGACGGTCAATGGACAACAGTTGATTTTGAGCCCCTTTATCTACTGAATTATGAGTGCCCTGACCATTTGGTTGATTGCTGTTGGTAACTGGTTTCTGTCGTTGTTCATTCTGGTTATAATACTGTGATGTTTGTTGTTTTACCGATTGTGCAGACGCTAGTAGTCCTGACGACAACAAGATAGTCGCTGTCAAAATAGCAGTAAGGATCGGCGTGACTAGTTTTTTCATGTGAATTCCCCCTTAGTCGAGTAGTTTTAGTTTATATATTTTCATCATACGCTTTTTTTTCGACATGTCACTAAATAAAATATAGGTCTATCTATCCTCTTTGTCTTTGAACGAAACGTAAATGATTTTAAATTGATATTCTTATGAGCCCAAAGAAGGTGAAGGAATTCATTCACGTTATTTGATAAAGAACCTTAAAAAAGAGCTGTCTAATCGATTTCTCGATCAGAAAGCTCTACACTTTGTGAATTATTCGTTTGCCGTGATCTTTTGCGTGAGAATAATGGAATTACTAGTTTTCATCGCGCTGTAGGTATTTGCTGCATCCTCCAATCCAACCTTGAAGGAATACTTTTTTATCGATACGAGCGAAAGAGTTTTCACAGTCCATTATGTGATGTACAGACACCTTAATATTTCTGGTTCATCCACCACCAAACGGTTATAGACGATAATGTCTGTTGCAGTCAACTGATCTTTACCTGTTACTGAAAAAACTTCCCAAAACTGCGCAGTTGAATGATGTTACGTCCTTAGTTAACTTTCCATTCCCCATCCACTTTAGTAACTGCCCAAACAGAAGTAGCTTCTTCTTTCTTTTCGTCCTTCAAATCTTTCACCCAATACACTTCAGCATTGTTCTCATCAATTTCCTTAACGACTAAATGCTTCTTAATATCTTCCGGTTTATCAGAATCTATAGGAAATGTCTGTTTAGGATCATTATTTTTCCGGAACTCATCAAACTCCTCTTTTGTATTCACATTTTCCGGATCTGCATACAGCGCCTTGAAATCTTCGTACGTTCCCTCATCGAAGTACGTAATATCAATGAATTTCTCGATTACCGCAACTTGTGCTTGCGTATCTCCTTCTGGTGAATCTCCTTTTGCAGGCTCATTTTTGTCTGAACAAGCAGCTAAAGCAACTGCGAGCACTAAAAACATAGCCATTACCAACAATTTTTTCATAAGTAACTATCCCTCCTATTGCTATTCTTTTTCCATTGTACATACGTATATTTCTTGTGTACAGAAAAATGAATGATGATAGTACGACATTTCAATGCATAGGTATGTTATCAAATATTTCAGAATAGTTTTGTATCATGAATATAAAAATAGTAAAATAGAAGTATATTATAAATAAAAGGAGGAAATTAAATGAGAAAATTACGCGCTTCATTACTGTTCATCGTGTTAATTTTATCAGCTATTTTTACACAGCACGCTTATGCCAACGGACTCACCCACTTCTCAGAAACAACAAAAGGGACTTACCAGCCGCTTCATCCGTACACATTGAATTGGTCGGGAGATGTACTAGACCGGGGTGGATGGAATCTAACAGACGGAAAAGCTGTTACCAATCCCTCAATGGCCGACTTGGTCATCAATCAGTATGGTGCTATCGGCGCGAATGCCATCATTGAGCTTGGAACAGACGTCTCTTTACAGACGCCGATCAACGCAGCCGATTATAAAGGAAAATGGAAGAATTCATTCACTATGCAACCTACGACCTACCTCATTAAAACCCATGACAATCAACTCGCTAAAATTCGTATTACAGAGATCCTGCCGACAAAAGTATACTTCGAGTATGCAATCGAAACAGAAGCCGCACCTGATCCGACAGAACAGTGGAAGGAACTGGCACGCCAAAACAATATAGCGACAAACAAAGTATGGAAAGTGACGTTCAACAAACCGTTTAATCTTTCTACAGTAACTGCTGACAACGTATTCGTATTAGCTGACGATGGACAGAAAATGCTCGCTACATTCAAAAAAGGAGAAACCGATAACATCCTGCTCGTCGAACCACCTGTTGCTGGCTATGAACCCGGAAAGTCTTACACGCTCTATATTAAGAATACTGTCCAACAACAGGCTACTAACAAGCCATTAAAAGAAAACGTCAAAATGGCATTCACTATCGCGCAATCTTCTGATCCCTCCCCAACAGTAGGAGAATCACCAAAAGGATTGACAGCATTTGCACACGACGGCACAGTTTCATTGGACTGGTACAACATTATCGATCCTACATTTCTTGGCTATTATCTCTACATGAGCGAAGGCGATGACCAAAATTTCAAACGTTATACATTGCCTCACGGACATGCGCTGATTGTAGATGATTCAGAAATTACCATTAGCGGCCTAAAAAACGATATACCGTATTATTTTAAAGTAACCGCGCTGTACAGTACCGGTGAATCTGCCCCGTCCGCGACCGTCTCTCTTACACCGACAACTGCTGTACAAACTGATTATACCGGTGCTTGGTATACGAAATATGGAACAATGATCATGACACAAACCGGCAATACCGTAACAGGATCATATGGTGGTGGCATCGGACAGATATCCGGCACTATCCAAGGAACCGTCTCAGGAAAAACTCTATCCGGTACGTTTGAAGAACCAGGTAATCATGGAGACATTTTATTCGTCATGGCGGCTGACGGAAAATCTTATAAAGGTTCCGGACGCAACGCCCTGCAGACGATCTGGTTTGACTGGAGTGGTGTGGCGTTGGAATAGACGGAGTTTATGTAGCTAAAGTAGTGCGTAACGTAGATGATAATTTTTAAATACTAGGAAAAGCCTCCTGATGAATGATCAGGAGGCTAATTTAGTTGAAGAGTTAGGCTATGAGCGCGAATGTGGACGCTATGAGCGGAAACGCATGTTCTATGAGCGCGAATGCGGACGCTATGAGCGAAACGCATGTTCTATGAGCGCGAATGCGGACGCTATGAGCGGAAACACATGTTCTATGAGCGCGAATGCGGACGCTATGAGCGAAACGCATGTTCTATGAGCGCGAATGTGGACGCTATGAGCGGAAACACATGTTCTATGAGCGCGAGTGTGGACGTTATGAGCGAAACGCATGTTCTATGAGCGCGAATGTGGACGCTATGAGCGAAACGCATGTTCTATGAGCGCGAACGCGGACGCTATGAGCGAAACCCATGTTCTATGAGCGCGAATGTGGACGCTATGAGCGGAAACCCATGTTCTATGAGCGCGAGTGTGGACGTTATGAGCGAAACGCATGTTCTATGAGCGCGAATGCGGACGCTATGAGCGGAAACACATGTTCTATGAGCGCGAATGCGGACGCTATGAGCGAAACCCATGTTCTATGAGCGCGAATGTGGACGCTATGAGCGGAAACGCATGTTCTATGAGCGCGAATGTGGACGCTATGAGCGGAAATCCATGTCCTATGTTTTCATATAGTTTAAACACTAATTCGATTTTCTAAAAAATAGAAAGCCTCCACCTGACCATAAGTAGATCAAATGAAGGCATCTTGTATTACATTGAATTTTTTGGGTACACATATATCGAATCTCATTCAAAAAAATCAGTTTTATGACTACCCCCTATTACTAAAGTGCCGCTATTGGATGTAAGTTTGAATTTTGTTTCATTTACTTTTTCAGCTACTACCGAGACATTTTCAAGAGTCAAATAATAATTGATCTCATCAATCAGTTGGTCTATAGTTGCAAACTGCCCTTCCAATAAAATTGTAACGGTTGTTGTGCCATCATTTACTGTGAAAGTACGGTTTTTAGAAGTATCTTCATCTGTTCCTTGAGCTGATAATTGAGTGAAGAAATATGATGCATCGGGTCCAGTGGCACTTATCTTAACTGCACTACCAGTTGCCAACGTAACAACATTAAATGCTTTTTCATCATTGATATTTTTCCATGAAACGAGTGGATAACCATACACTCCAAATTTCATTTGAGCTTCTGAATTAATAACACCGGATATCCCATCACCCCACGGAACTTCTGTAGACAAATTCCAATTTAATTTAATTGGCAAGCTTTTAGTTCCTTCAGGTGTTTCTACTTCTAATGTGAAATTTTTAGGTGATTGCGAAAATTGACTTGTTGTTAATGTTTTTCCGACTAATGTTGCGGGACTATCATATGTTGTAGAAAAATCTAAACTTTGAATTGTTTTACTTTCAATACTTACTTGTGGAGTTATTACTGTCGTATCTTCAACAGTGATTGTTATTTGTGCTGGTGTACCTGATGAAAATTCTACGGCTACCGCAACGGGACCAACTGCTTTGGACGCTAAGTATTCTTTCTTTATCGTTAGCGTAGTTCCTGCTAATGTGTAATCCGTTCCCGCTGTTAATGTTGTTCCGCCTACTTTTACCGCGCTGACGGTTGCCATTGTGTTATTGGCATTTTTTCCAAAGTTGACCGTGGTGGTGATGTCGGCTTGAGCGCTCGCTTTTTTATCGAAGGTTGCGGTCGTTTGGCTCAATGTGGAATTCGTTGTGTAGTCCGTCGTGTCAGATACCGTCACTGTTAATGTGGCCGCCGTGCCTGATGAGAATTCTACGGCTACCGCAACGGGACCAACAGCTTTGGACGCTAAGTATTCTTTCTTTATCGTTAGCGTAGTTCCTGCTAACGTGTAGTCCGTTCCCGCTGTTAATGTTGTTCCGCCTACTTTTACCGCGCTGACGGTTGCCGTTGTGTTATTGGCATTTTTTCCAAAGTTGACCGTGGTGGTGACGTCGGCTTGAGCGCTCGCTTTTTTGTCGAAAGTTGCGGTCGTTTGGCTTAATGTGGAATTCGTTGTGTAGTCGGTCGTGTCAGCTACCGTCACTGTTAACGTGGCGGCTGTACCTGATGAAAATTCTACGGCTACTGCAACGGGACCGACTGCTTTAGTCGCCAGATATTCTTTCTTTATCGTTAGCGTAGTCCCCGCTAACGTGTAGTCCGTTCCCGCTGTTAATGTTGTTCCGCCTACTTTTACCGCGCTGACGGTTGCTGTTGTGTTATTAGCATTTTTTCCAAAGTTGATCGTAGTAGTGACGTCGGCTTGAACGCTCGCTTTTTTGTCGAAGTTCGCGGTTGTTTGGCCCAATGTGGAATTCGTTGTGTAGTCCGTCGTGTCAGATACCGTCACTGTTAACGTGGCGGCTGTACCTGATGAAAATTCTACGGCTACCGCAACGGGACCAACTGCTTTGGACGCTAAGTATTCTTTCTTTATCGTTAGCGTATTCCCCCCTAACGTGTAGTCCGTTCCCGCTGTTAATGTGGTTCCGCCTACTTTTACCGCGCTGACGGTTGCAGTTGTGTTATTGGCATTTTTTCCAAAGTTGACCGTGGTGGTGACGTCGGCTTGAGCGCTCACTTTTTTGTCGAAGTTTGCGGTTGTTGTATCTAAGCTTGAGTTTGTCGTGTAATCACTATTCTCGACTTATACTGCACATTCGCAGCTTTCGTTTCGAGCCTTCACCATGCAGGCGGCTTTCACCGCACACGGCGATCCGTCAGCTATTCACTGACTGAGTCCCTTCGCTCCTGCTAGTTTTATCCTTCTCACATGTTACCATGCAAGTCCAAGCGGCTAGCTATCCACACTACTATGAACTCGCTGCCATCTAATCAGCCTCACAGGTGCTAATCCACCTCTTCTGATTAGACTTCAAACGTTCCATTCCATCTATCCCTTATTTTGACAGCCTTAGGTTTCCACTATTTTATCAGGTGTGAGAAAGACTAGTTTAACAGTCAATTCTTCCAATCTCCAACCTATCATTTCAGATATGTGGATGAATACTGAACTCCTAGCAACTTTCGCAGTATTCATTAGCTCACCCTGCCTACATGGATTCGTCTACCTAACCATAGCTGTCTTTTAAAGAACCCCGCCTCTACTCGAGTACGACTTCACCTGACTTAGCCCCTTACTGTGTACTAGCACATCACTGGACCCAGGAGGATTAGGCACTTGCTTATTTGACTGTTTTGCAAGAATAGGAATTGCACCTATCTATTCGATGGAATAGTTAGAAATGATGTAGCCCTCATGTTGTAAACATGTCTGGACATAGCTCATTTCCACTTATTTCACTAGCGTATTTGCTAGCTTATTAAGTAACGTTTCGTTTTGTTTTATTTAGGAGTGATTGCTGTTGTACTATCACTTGTTACTTTCGATTCGTTTGCCCCGCTAATCACAACACGTATGAATTTACCTTCCTGTGCTGCAGTTACTACAAACGTTGAATCAATCGCACCAGCAATATTTGTATAAGGACCATTTATTGTATCAGCCACTTGCCATTGATACGTTGGATTGGTTGCATCACCATTTACGATTGCCGTAAGTGTTTGATCTACCTGTTCTGTTCCTGTAATAGTTGCTGATGTTACGGCTGTTTTAGTTGTGACGGTAATCGCACTCGTCGCTATTTTACCATTGACAGTAGTTGCTGAAATCGTTGTGTTACCAGCGCTTATTGCTGTAACGAGACCCGTGTTGCTAACCGTTGCTACTGCTGGATTACTTGATGTCCATGTAACCGATTGATTTGTTGCATTGGCTGGTGCTACTGCTGCAGTTAATTGAACGGTCTTTTTTGCTTCAATTGCACCTGATCCTACTTCCAAATCAGCTACATTCGATTGATCTAACGTAATTCCTGTTACCGGAATCGCTGGCGGGCCGGAATAGGCAGGCACAAGAACTTCTGTAATAGCTCCAGCTGCATAACCTGGTTTTGCTGCAAATCGGACTTCATATTTTCCCGCTACAATCCCCGTAATTTCCGTTGCTGTTACAGGCGTAAATGACGCAGCACCTTTCAGACGGTATTCCATAGCTACTGTTGTACCCGTAATCTTCCCGTCATTGTCCATAACAGTTGGAGCTACCCCTGTTAAATTAGTCGGTGCCGTTTGTGGTGAGACAAATGTGACGATCCCACCACCGATAACAGCTGGTGAGTTTATTACTCCAGGTGCTAGCGTCACGGTTATATTCTGTGCTGGCGATACCGTTAAGATTCCTACATTATTATTCTCAATTACAAGATTCGCTGGATTTATACCTGTTAAATCAAAACTACTAACTGGAAGAGTCGGTGCTAGAATAACCGTAGCATTGTTTAAAGCGCCACTTCCCGTCTGATCTGTTAGCTGCGTCGGTGTTGTAATTCGTATTTCTCCTTGTACAGTCGTAGTTCCAGAAAATACGATTGCCGCCTCCGCTATTATGGCCGGTGTTCCAATCATGGCAGTGAAAGCGACTGTCGATAACACTGCATATGTTGTAGATTTCCTTTTCCTGATCATGCGTGTCCCTCCTTTTGATGTTGTGATAAAAAGGGTGGAGGGCTAAAAGTACACCCTTCCACCGTTATTTAATAATTTAATATGTGGTAATATTTGTAATAGGACTAACAGAATTCACATCTAATGTTACATTTTGTTTGTCGTAAATCGTTAAATTAGTTATAGCACCATTCGATAATGTAATCGCTTCTCCAGCTGATAACCCCCTCAGATTGATCGTCAAGTTCGTCACCGTTTTACCCCCAAGATCAAATACAGTTCCGTTCGCTATATCTCCTCCAATCGTAAGTGGTCCAGCAATTGGAGATGCTCCCGCAATTGCCGTAGTAAATGTTGCTGCATTACTTATTACGCTATTCTCGTCTTATACACATCACTGTGTTTTATAACGAGCCTTCACCGTGCAAGCGACTTTCACCGCACACGGCGATCCGTCAATGGTACGTTTACAACTTATTTCCCCTGAGTTCATTATATGTTCAGACAATTATAATAACAATATTTAATGCAATAAATTTTATTTTGATCTTGCTGAAACGTTGCCATGAAAAGCTTTATTCCTATTACTTTATAGTAACAAATTTATGAAAAAGTACTGAATATGTTGAGAATAGAAAGCCTCCATCTGATAATAAGTAGATCAAATGAAGACATTCTGGATTTTGGTGAATTGTTTGATTCGTGTAGGACTTGTATGGATAGACAGACATCACTTTCTATGGTCTATGAGCGTGGTGGCGCGTTCTATGAGCGAAACGCATGTTCTTTGAGCGCGAATGTGGACGCTATGAGCGGAACCCATGTTCTATGAGCGCGAACGCGGACGCTATGAGCGAAACCCATGTTCTATGAGCGGTAAGCGTCAAAAGAAGGACACATTCCTCTCTTCCTCTTTTAATGAGAAACTATGACTAGCTTATTGGAAAGGAAGTAGAGAAATGAATGAACCAACCCTTCAGCCCTTGGCTGAGCACAGTAAAACCGATTTGGAATGGACAGAAATCATCGAAGAGTGGCGACGAAGTGGAGAAAATATGGCCGAGTGGGTCAGAAGACAAAGCGATTTCTCCTATGATCAATTCGCAAAAGCACGGAGGCGGCTCTCTCCGGAGGATACACGCAAAGGAGAATTTTTGGAATCCAAAACCACTTGGTC
Organism: Sporosarcina sp. PTS2304; assembly: GCF_003351785.1. Classification (GTDB taxonomy): domain Bacteria; phylum Bacillota; class Bacilli; order Bacillales_A; family Planococcaceae; genus Sporosarcina. The sequence continues at coordinate 3,468,841 of NZ_CP031230.1, read as the reverse complement.
ATCTGTTGCGGTCGCCCTTCCTTCTTCCACAGTAGATCTTCATTATCGGGACTACAAATTAGTGATCAGCAGCGGCTTCGACCGCGAACTGGTACAAGAGTTACTGGAGGTGTTGGCTGATGCGAATTAATCTGGAAGGTATTCAGGGGATTTATCTGGCACATGGCGCAACGGATATGCGGCTGTCCATTGATGGTCTGTCTGCGAAGGTGCAGGAAACCTTTCAGGCAAATCCGTGTTCCTCCAATTTATTTATCTTTTGTAACCGGGATCGCGACCGTTTAAAAATCCTGCACTGGGACTACAATGGCTTCTGGTTGTACTACCGGCGACTGGAAACTGGCCGCTTTCACTGGCCTGACGGCCAAGAAGAAGAAACCACGTCTATCAGCCCGCGCCAGCTTCAATGGATGCTCGATGGATTGACTATTGAAGAAGGAAAAGTCTTCCCCCGTATACTGGGAAACAAAATCGTATAAATCACAAAGTTTTTTTAAAAAGCAGAAGGACTTTGTCAGCTTTTGGCGAATTTTACTTTTATGAAAACTAATCAGAAGATCTCATCCCATACAACTGAACAGAATGACCGTGTAACTGTGTTGGAACAAGAAGTCGCGAGATTGTCCGCTTTGGTGTCTTGGTACGAGGAGCAGTTTCGTTTGAAAAAAAGTAAGGAATTTGGACGCTCCAGCGAAAAGGCACCGAAAGGCCAGATGGAGATGGAATTGTTTAATGAAGCAGAAGCACTGCTAGATGCTTCTGCTGAACCATCTTCAGAACCTGAAGAGGTGATTTCGGGATCTTCACCTGCGAAAAAAACTCCACGGGAAACACGCACGACTTTCTCTGCCGATCTGCCGGTGGAGAGTGTGACATACAGCTTGCCCCCAGAGGAGCAGGCTTGTTTAGATTGCGGTCACCCAATGCATGTCATGAAAAAAGAAGTTCGCCGCGAACTCGTGGTTATCCCAGCACAAGTGAAAGTCGTCGAACACGAACGGGAAGTCTATGCCTGCAGGCATTGCGATCAAGAAGGCATCCAGACACCGATTGTTCAGGCACCAATGCCCAATCCGGTATTGCCAAAAAGTATGGCCTCGCCCTCGATCCTGTCATTTTTGATTACTCAAAAATACTTGTTCGGCATGCCGCTCTATCGGTTAGAGGAAGTTTTTCGACAGGCAGGCGCGCCGCTTTCAAGGCAGACCCTCTCCAATTGGTTAATGAATGTGTCCGATCGGTGGTTTGAACCGCTCTATGAGAATATGCGACAGCGTATTTTGTCAGCCGACTACCTTCATGCAGACGAAACCAGTGTGCAGGTCTTGCGTGAAAAAGGACGCAGTCCCTCTACCACTTCCTATATGTGGCTGTACCGTACCGGGAAGTTTGATGTCCCTTGCGTGGTGTATGACTACCAGCCTGGTCGGGGATCGGAATACCCGAAACAATTTCTGGAAGGCTATGCTGGTACGCTTCATGTAGATGGTTATAAGGCTTACGAAAGCCTGCAAAGTGTACGGCTATCAGGCTGTTGGGCACATTTGCGCCGAAAATTTGATGAAGCCCTGCGCGCCATTCCGAAAAAATCGAAGAGGCGGCGTACGCTGACAGAGGAAGCAGTCAACCAAATCGGCAAGATTTATGGAGCGGAATCAGAAATAAAGGAGCTTACTCCTTCCGAACGGCTTGAGGTACGCAAGAAAAAAATTGAGCCCCTAGTGGAGGCTTTTTTCGCCTGGGTAAAAACTGTCCGAATAGATGTACTGCCGAAAAGCAAGCTTGGTGAGGCGCTAACATATGCCGTCAATCAGGAAAAGAAATTGAGGCAGCCATTTCTAGATGGTTATCTGGAGATAGATAATAACCGTGCCGAACGAAGCATCAAGCCGTTTGTGATCGGCCGAAAGAACTGGCTCTTCTCGGTCACACCTAGAGGCGCAACAGCGAGCGCAAGAATGTACAGCCTGATCGTAACTGCGAAAGAAAATCAGCTGCATGTCCCTCACTATTTAACGTATCTTCTTGAAAAGCTGCCTAACTTAGATCTGGCAGATGACGAACAGTTGGAACAACTGATGCCTTGGTCTTCGACTTTGCCTGAACAGTGTTATCAAGGTAAAGAAGGAATATAAATCAACATATATACTTATCTAGTATAAAGAGAACCACATCTCATTTGAAGGTGTGGTTCTTTTGACGCTTACTATGAGCGCGAATGTGGACGCTATGAGCGGAAACCCATATTCTATGAGCGCAAATGCACATGCTATGAGCGAAACCAACAAAGAAAGCCCTCTAACCGATTGCTCGTTTAGAGGACTTTCTTTTTCAAATATAGTTGATTATTGAGTAACTACACTGTTATCAACGTTGTTTAATACTGCCGTGCCATCTACGTACATTGCCACTTTAATAACTTTATTAGCTGCAGTCGCGTTGCCAGCTGTAGTATCGTCTTTTAATAAAGTGATACGGTATGGTATCTTTTTATCACCGTTCGCCTTGATTTTATACCAATCTTCCGTACTTAATACAGATCCAGTAATTTTAATATTACCGTCTGTAACGACGATAGCGTCTGCATTGAAATTAACTTTATATTTCTCGTCAATCCAAGTTTTTGCTTCTGCTAGCGGTACTGGCTTTTGTTGATTAGAATCATTCAAAAGACCAGCTACTAAAAATGTTGCTTTGTTTGCTGTGACATCGCTAACTGCTTTCTCTTTCAATCCGTTCTTCGGAGCTTCAGGGCCAGAGTGTGGAATGAAACGATCTTCTGACGCTAAAATGTAGTTAGTGAATCCTGTTTTATTTGAGCGAATATCTGCTGCGGATTTATATTGAGTACCTGAATCCACTACAGAAGCGTTGTCTCCAACCGTCCAAAGATGTACATCTTCATCATGATTGCTCGTACCACGAACAGTTAATTCAGCCGGAGTCGTGACAGCACTACCTTGAGAGACTTCCACTCCACCGAATTCATTGGTAGATGTTGTAAGATTAGTCGCAGTTACAGCCGATCCATTCACTAACAGACCTGCGTCCGCTTTTTTCAACGTGACGTTAGAAAGCTGTACACCTGTTGAAGTGTATACTTGAGCTGCATACACACCGTCCCATTTACTAGGTGTATTCACGTTAGATGCGTCAACAGTCAAGTTAGAAATCTCTACGTTGTTAGCATTCAAAACAGTCAATACAGTTTTGTTAGGGTTTGCGTACGTCATGTCTGTCGCCGCGCTAATTGTCTTACCTTTTCCGTCAATCTTTTGTCCTTCTGACGTTACGAGCAATTGCTTGTTCGTAACAATGTCATTCGCAAGAACAATAGTTGTTACGTTAGTATTTGCCAAAGCAGCTTCCAATGAAGACTGGTCTGTAACACTAATTGCACCGGAAATGTTTTCAGCGTTTCCGTCGATAGCTTCAGGAGCATTTCCTGTCACTTCAACAGTTGCGTTTGCTGTTAACTCAGCAATATTGCCTTGATTGTCGATTGTTGTGCCTGTTGCGCCTTCTTCTACTACTATACTGCTTACAGTCGCACCTTCATCAATCACTAGTTTCGCAGCTTTCGTAACTGTAACAGTGCCCGTGAAACTTCCAAGCAATCGAACCGTTCCATCTGTGTCTACTGTAACGTCAGCACTGCTTGCACTTCCACTCAAGTCAATGGATGCACCATTTCCATCTGTAATCACAATGCCATCTGTATGTGTAGCTTGGCTGACAAATGACGTACTGCTTACAGCGTCGATATTCGTTTGACCATCAATTGTTAGTGTCGATGCACCAGTCACATGACCATTCGGCGTATTGATCGTCAAATCGCCTGTGATGTTTAGATTTCTTAAGTTGACTGTACCAGTTGTATTACCGTTAATCGTTACATTTCCAGTAATCATTCTAGTCCCTGTTTCAGGACCATAATTCGTTGCCCCATCACCAGTAGCATTTAACACGATATCTCCTGTGTATGTGCCGCCGGAAGTATTGATTAAATCTTCTGCGCTATTCCCGTCTTATACTGCAAAAACTGCAGCCTTCGTTTCGGGCCTACACCGTACAGGCGACTTTCATCGCATACGGCGTGCCGTCAGCGGTAATTCTTTATATCTTATTTCCCCGTATCCAGTATAGCACAACAAATAATTAAAACCACCTATATTTTTACAGTTTATAATGCCATTAGTTTTATATTGATTCTTATCACTTTAGGTAGTTAGACCACTTTATTTTGATACTCATATTGTTAGTTCGCTCTATCGCTTCTAAATCCAAAAAACTTTCGATCGAGTTTCCAGTCGAAAAGTTGCTCTACATCTCTTATTCAACTCATATTCTGTCAGTGTATAATTAACTCCCTAACATATTAGAAGTCGATACATCGAAATCAGTAGTTCTTTCACGTTTGAATTTCCTGCCCATTTCGCTCTCCATAAAAAAGAAACGTATTATGACTTGACCGTCTATGAGCGGTGACGCGGATTCTATGAGCGCACACACGCAATCTATGAGCGCGGAATTGCATTCTTCTGCCCAACTATCTATACTGGCAACATACCAAACAGACAGGAGCCTACATATGGAAACTATCCAACAGCAACTAGAACAATACTTGAAACAAAAGCTCCATTTCACACCGGCCGAACACAATTTCTACGAGGACGGGGAAGCTTTTTACATTTATAAAAACTCCGAACAAGAGCCATTCGCTACTTGTGATATCGATCGTGCTGGTAAGCTGAGATCGCTCGATTATGTGGAACCGGAAAACTTCGGCAATGGAGCGCTGAAGCCGACTAATATGCCTGCGGTCGCCGAAAAGTTCATTCGTGAATTTCATCCGGATGGGCTGGATCGATATAAGCTACAGTCAGTCATTGATCTAGACGATATGTGTCTCGTGTCATACGGTATTCAGGACGAACAGTACGGACTCGACGTGCCTGGCATCGGCTTCTCACTAACGATTACGACAGCGGGTGAAGTCGTGCAATTTCAATTCGACGGATCCGAGCCCGATATCCGTTACCCAGCACACATTATGTCAAGTGAAGAAGCGAAAAGAGCTTATACAGCGTGCACGGACTTTGAACTGGAGATTCGCAGAACAGACACCGAACTGTTCCGTAACGGCGACAATTCATACCGTCTCGTCTGGTCGCTAACAGAAGCAGCGATCGACATTCCTGCTGATGGCGATGAGCCGGGAGATGTGGCGGATTATCGAGAGTATGAAGCACTTCCCGACCATCCTACTGACACGGATGCCTTCTTCCGGCTGATCGGTATTTCAGAGCAACATACAAAATCGGAAATACAGACAGACGAAGGACTTCGCATCGTAAAATGGCAGAAGCCAAGTATGGCAGACGGAGAACTGGATTTCAGCGAAGCCTATGCACTCGGCATGATTACGGTGCATTACGACAGCGCCAATCGTCCCGTATTCGTTTTCAACGGCGAAGCATGCAACGAGGAAGAGCCGCTCAATAACGAAACGTTGCAAAACCGCGCATTGGACTATGTTTTTTGCTTATTTCCCGACGCCAAAGAACGGTTTACGCTAGAAGTTCTTGCTGAAGATGAGTGGGAGCAGTACGAAGAAGATGTTGAAATGGAAGCAGACGAAGAAGAACTAGAAGACGTTGAAGAAGATTTGATCGAAGACTGGGAAGAAGAAGCCGACGCTGAAGAAGTGAAAGATTTTTATTTCAGACCGCATCTAAACGGTGTACCGATCGGCGATAACCAGCTGAGCGTCTCCATCGGACTGTTTTCAGGACGGGTCATTAGCGCGACGATGGAATCCGTTGAAGATTTACCGCCAGCAGACACTCCTACAGTCCCTGTCCTGTCTAAACAGCACGCTGCTGAAATACTTGCCGAGCAACTGGAGATGGTGCTGTCGCTAATGATGGAATTTGATGAAGAAGGAACGACTTATTATCGCTTGACATACTTTCCGTCATTCCCTGCGACGAACGGGCATGTCAGGATGGTGGATGCGGTGGATGGAACAGCTTATTTTATGGATGTGGGTGGATCGGTGTTTTATTGAAGTGAAGCTGACTGTAGGAGACAGTTACTATACTATAAACATTGTCAAATTCGTGTTTAATCGAAGAAAAGATTTTGTTACTGTTGAATACCTAAATAAAATAATCCATTTATTATTTCAAGAAAATAATGCTATTTTATTTACATGACCGTATACTAAAAATAGGGGAAATAAGTTGAGAATACGACTGTTGACGGATCGCTGTGTGCGGTGAAAGCCGCCTGCATAGTGAAGGCTCGAACCGAAAACTTCTATAAAGAAGTATAAGACGAGAATAGAATCGCATTACAACAAGTAGCACAGCCTAGTTGGTCAGGAAATACGCTTCAATGGATGGACGTAGAAAACGAAGCAGGGTATAGTTTACAACTTTACAAAGACGGAATGGCAGAGGGTGAAGTAGTTCATGTACCAGCAGATGTAACAAGTTTCGACTTTACTGCTGCGATGACAGCTGGCGGATATTATACTGCGACTGTACAAGCAATGGCCACTGGCAATCTTTACAGTGATGGAATACACTCTGAGCCTTCATCGGAGAACTTGAATCCGAACGGCTTACAACCAGTCGTCTTCTTCAAAAATTACAATGAGTTGCCGACGACGCCAAATGGTTTAAAAAATGGCGGTCACGGATTTCAACTAGGGTCTTATACGTATTGGTTATATGACTATATGGACAACCGTTCGAAAGTAGCCGTAGTTGCGCGTAATTTAGCAGGCGAGATCGTCAGACAATGGGAATTGGGCGAAGACAATATACGCTATATTAACGGTATTCAAACGAGTGAAATAAATCACACCATTACGTTTACAACAAATCAAAGTAGCCCAGGTCATCCTGCTAGCATTACTCTATTATGGTCGGAGTTTTTCATTCGATAAACTACTTTACTAAAGCTGAATAACATGAGGTCAACGGAAAAAAGCGCCTTCTTATCGTATTCTTGATGAGAAGGCGCTTATTTTTATGTAATAATAAGGTGATAGGTACCTGTAGCACAGATAACTTAAAAAAACGAAAAATTGAATTCTATCTCCACATTCGCAGTCAATAATGAATTCTCAACCATGGAAACTACGAACCAATAGACTTTTCCTCCTACACAGATTCAATTTTGCCATTTTGACGGTCTCCTTTTACTTCCTTATACTTCATATAAACTAGTTTAAGAAAAGAAGGTGAGCTGATGCCTTCTGCCGTAATGAGTGTTGGACTGCAGGGTATGAAAAGTGATTTGGTTAGTTGAATTATGTCTGGATTGTGAGGAAGGCAACCGTCACTTCAGTTAAAACAGAAAACAGCCCACCATCCCGCAGGACAATTGGCTGTTCCTAGATTTGCACATCAGCGGTATTCAAAACTGTGTCTGAATTGTACCTTGTACTTAACTGATTTCTCAGTTTGAGGATCCTCTTACTAAAAATTTAATTTTGCTCAATAGAAGATTTCCATTGATTAGGAAATCCTGAGTTTCCTGTATTAGTATAAGTCAATACCATACTCCCCGTTAGATTAGTTCCCTCACTGCCCTCAAATTGATTTAAATTGATTTTAACCGTGTCACCTAATTGTGCTGCTGTAACGTTATTAATAGTTATTATGAAGGTTGGACCATTCGGTAAAACAACTAAGTTCATCTTTTCAATGCTTAAATTTGGGTTGGAAGATACGGCGTTTAAATTAGCTTTTATATCCGTTGTACTTGGACCAGCCATAGTATATGGAACAGCTGTTCCAACATTTATATCTTTAGCATTTTCACTGAACTTTAAGCTTTCATAATCTTTGACAGTAAAGTACCCTGTAGTATCTCGGTAAGTTGACGGATTACTAGTAATTTGAGGCAAAATTTCGCTATTCCCTTCTTATACTACATAATCATTCATGCAGCTTTCGATCAGGGCCTACACCGTACGTGCGACTTTCACCGCATACGGCGTGCCATCAACTGTGTACTTGCACTCTTTTCGCTGTACAGTAGCTGACTAGGTTCCTTCGCTCCCGCTAGTTTTCTCCTTCTCGCCTGTTGCCAGACAAGTCCAAACGGCTAGCGATCGACACTACTACGAACCTGCTGCCATCTTGCCGGTGTCAAGGGCGCTGAAACACCTCTTCCGGCAAGACTTCAAACGTTCCGTTCCTTCCATCCCTACTTTTGACAACGTTAGGTCTCCACTATCCAGGAGTGAGAAAGATTAGTTTAACAGTCAATTATCCTAATCTCTTCCGACCATTTCAAGTCGAAAGATGCGCGCCGAACTCCTAGCATTTCGCGACACGCACTACCTCACCCTGCCTACATGGATTCGTCTGCCTGACCATAGCTGTCTTTTACGGAGCCCCGCCTCATTATGAGTACGACTTCACCTGACTTAGCCCCTTTTGCGTTATTCAGCGCATCACTGGACCCAGGAGGATTAGGCACTTGCGTATAGACTGTTATGCAAGAATCGGAATTTCACCGATCCATTGGAATGGAACAGTTAGAATGAGTTTTCATTCCGCTTATTTCACTGGCTAGCCAGCTTATAAAGCAACGTTTCGTTTACTTTTATTGAAGAGTGATGGTTGCTGTTGGAGCGCTTGTTACTGTTCCGGAATAGTTTCCTGTTCCAGCGACTACGACTCTAATTACTTTACCTACCTGATCCATCGTAGGTGTATACGTGCTAGCCGTCGCATTTGTAATGGTAGAATAATCCGTTGCTGAAGAATCTTTAGCTTGCCATTGGTATGTTACTGTCGCTCCAGAAGGTGAAATTGTTCCCGCAGTCAACATCTCCCCTTCTTTCGGAGTGCCTTGGATTGCGGTAATCGCTGTTATAGGAGCAGCTGTAATCACTCCAATAGGCAATGCAATAGTCTGAGGGGCATTATAATTAGCCGCTTGCGCACCAGACAATTGATAAGATACTGTTGTCGTCTTTCCAGTTCCAACATTTGCATCGGCATAAGTGCCTGTTGCGGAAACTTGTACATCATCCTGTCCTACAATGCCACTTACTGAACCTAGCGTGAAAGCCGCTGTCGTCGTGCCATCATAAACTTTGGTTACAGTCGGGTTAGAAATGGTTAATTGTTTCGGTGTAATATTTCCTTGCAATGTCGTAGAGGCTAACGAATAGTTAGTTGCCGCTGTTCCACTTAAGTTATAGGACACCGTTACTTCTTTACCACTTCCTGCATTGGCATCTGCAAATGTACCTTCAGCAGTTATGTTGACCTGATCGCCCCCTACAAGACCTGATACTATAATTGGACCCGGTAGAAGAGTAGCTGCTGTACTTCCATCATAGATTTTAGGTGCTACAGTTTGTGTGGATGTAAGCAACGTCAATGGTTTCTTCGTGATTTCGCCAGTTTGCAATACCGTGTTTTCAGGAACTTTATACTTCGCAGCATCCGCTCCTCCTAATGTATAAACAACTGTTATTGCCTTTCCTGTCCCAACATTCGCATTATTGTACGTGGCGGTTGCAGATACTGTGACATCATCTCCTGTCTTCACACCAAGAAGTGATCCTGCTGTGACTGGTGCTGTCGAAGTGCCATCGTAAACTTTTGACTGTACAATGGGCGCTTCTATAGTTAATGCAATTAAGCTATTCCCGTCTTATACCTTCACAGGCTTTCGATCAGGGCCTACACCGCACAGGCGACTTTCATCGCATACGGCGTGCAGTCAATGATTGTTTTAAAAACTTATTTCCCCTATGTTCTATTATAAGGAGTAGGAAAAATTTCGCATTACTTTCTTTCTTACTTTATTCTTACATGAATTAGCAGAATGTGCTGTATATGAGTGTGGCAATAGATAAGCGCACGTAGATGGATAAAAAGTGAACACTTAGAATATAGCTAACAGAAAAGAGAAACTTACAATGACAGTGAAAATATCAAGAAGATTAGTGAGCAGACTCTTTATTGCTCACTATGAGTAAACAGAAGTAATTTACAAAAAATATCTAAAAATTAGAACCGCACACAATCAACGAAAAAGCCCTCTACCGATCACTCGGTTAGAGGACTTTCTTATTCATTTTTCTAGTTACTCGCTGTAAAGCACAGAAAATATTTTACCCATCACTTGCCTAGCTTAAAATGAACTTTCAGCTGTTGTAGTAAGTTCCGACTGCACACTCTTTGTTCCATCTGCTGCAACTGCTGAAGTGTCGCTATATAATGTTAAAGTACCTAAGCCTCGTATTGATGTAGACTGAGTAGCATCTCCTGATTGATTTGCTAACGTGATAGTAAGCGTCTTATGGTTTTCGCTCCATACTCCTGCTGAATCATTAAAATTCATATAGGCATAGTCAGACGTTCCCGGGTTCATAGTGTATATCTGACCATTCGTTCGAATCTCGGCAAATTGTCCTATTTTTTTCGAATCAACCCGTATCAATGTAGGAGAACTATGAAGAAAACTAATGTTAAACAACTCTCCTATTTGATCTACATCCATCGGTTTATTGTAGTCAATAATAATCTGATCACCGACTTCTGCTCTGCCTAAAACATTTCCTATTCCATTCGCAATTCTAGTCGTCGCCAACATTTCCGGGCCTGGAACTTCTATCGGTGCAGCTACGCTTTCTACAGCTGTTCCGACTCGCTCTCCAGACTGCGCAATTGGTGTTACTTCGAAGAAAATGTATTTTCCACGGTCATTTTCAGTCAAAGTGTACTCTTTAGAGGTAGCAGCCAAGATAGCTTGTTTATCAGAGCCATCAAAGTTATCTCCTCTATACCATGCATACAACGAATCTCCTTCTGCATCTCCTTCCGAATCAGTATAGTTATAGTTGCCAGTTAGTTCTTGGCCCACTTGCTTCGTACCGCTAATCGAAACATTAGATACTTGAGGCGCCAGATTACTTACGCTATTCCCGTCTTATACCTTTTCAGGCTTTCGTTCCAGGCCTACACCGCACAGGCGACTTTCATCGCATACGGCGTGCCGTCAATGATTGTTCTAAAACTTATTTCCCCTATGTTCTATTATAACTTTCTGAGATAATAAATCACCACTTTTCTCCTTACATTTATCTTACTTGAGTCTTAAAGAGAGTATCTTCTTTCAAAGCAACAGAAAGATGATATACTTCTATAAATTTCCTACTTACAGACCAAAGTAATCCGTAATTTCATATTTGAATTTCCATCAGTATGGCTCTTCATGAAAGACAAGCAAAAAACACCATTTCATGCAGGATTTTATAAAATAAATATGACTTGTTTACCGCCCTGTGGTGTAGTGTCAAACGTTACTTCAAATCCCACACCTTCTATTTTAAGTTCAGCAGAAAAATCACTAGTAGAAGTGCGCAGCGATGGACCTATCAATCCAAATTGTAGTGCTGTTTCTGTAAAGAGCGTCTGTCTTTTTTATAAAGCATAGTACGTCTAGCTTCAATTGATCAAAACAATTTTCTTGAGTTTGCTTTTTTATCAACCTACTACAACATACTTCTTATATGCGTTTAGCCAATCCTAGATTTGCGGCTTAGATTTCACGTAATATTTTTAGTCAATCCAGTAGAATCTAGTGGGTCATGTAGATACTTTAAAAAGGCCTCAATCTTAAATTGCTTGCTATATTTAACTACAAGAAAACACTCCAAAAGTTAGTTTTCACTCTAACTTTGGAGTGCACATCATCGCAAGACTTCTTTTATTGAGTACTGGACTGCCAGACTAGTGTTAGAACTGTGTGTATCCGGTATACTTTTCTAATACATGGATGGATCTTTTAAGTTTTTACCGAATAGAAGATATCCATTGATTTGGATAAAAATTATTTTTACCGTTTGTATAAGTAAACACTAATTTTCCCGAAAGATTTACTTTGTTGTTACCTTGAAACTGGTTTAAATCAATTGTTATCGTGTCATTAACCTTTGCTACAGTACTATTCTCCGTAACATTTGTCGTAACAAAAAATATAGTGTTGTTTTGAATATCTTTGAACACTTCGATTTTATTAATTTTAACTTGTGCGTTTGAGCTTGTTGCAGTAATGTTTGATCTGATATCTTGATCGAAAGGAACAATGTTATACTCTCTTACTCCGGTAGCATTTCCGCTATATCTAAGAACGCCTGTTATTAAAGCTCTTCCGCTATTATACATATAAGGTTCATAAGATTTGAAACTAACATCTGGGCTATTCCCATCTTATACTGTCATCTACAGCTTTCGATTTGGGCCTACACCGTACGTGCGACTTTCACCGCATACGGCGTGCCATCAACTGTGTACTTGCATTCTTTTCGCTGTACAGTAGCTGACTAGGTTCCTTCGCTCCTGCTAGTTTTCTCCTTCTCGCATGTTACCATACAAGTTCAAACGGTTAGCGATCGACACTACTACGAACCTGCTGCCATCTTGCCGGTTTCACGGGTGCTGAAACACCTCTTCCGGCAAGACTTCAAACGTTCCGTTCCTTCCATCCCTCTGTTTGACAACGTTAGGTCTCCACTATTCAGGAATGAGAAAGAGTAGTTTAACAGCCAATTATCCTAATCTCTTTCAACCATTTCGAGTTGAAAGATGCGCGCCGAACTCCTAGCGTTTCGCGACACGCACTACCTCACCCTGCCTACATGGATTCGTCTACCTGACCCTAGCTGTCTTTTACGGAGCCCCGCCTCATTACGAGTACGACTTCACCTGACTTAGCCCCTTTTGCGTGTTCAGCGCATCACTGGACCCAGGAGGATTAGGCTCTTGCGTATAGACTGTTATGCAAGAATAGGAATTTCACCGACTAATTGGAATGGAACAGTTAGAATGAATATTCATTCCGCTTATTTCACTGGTAAGCCAGCTTATAAAGCAACGTTTCGTTTAGTTTTATTGAGGAGTGATAGCTACTGTTGGAGCGCTTGAAATTGTTCCTGAATAGTTTCCTGTCCCTGTAACTTGTACTCGAACTTTCTTCCCCAAGTCGCTCATCTGTAATCTGTAGGTTCTACTTGTAGCACCAGGAATATTAGTCCATTCAGTCGAGTTTTCATGTTGCCATTGGTACGTTACAGTGGCATTTGTAGGCGTTGAAGCTCCAGCTGTTAACACCTGACTACCTGTTGCAGTGCCGGTTATATTTTCGATTGCTGTTATCGGAGCAGCCGTGATTACTCCATTTGTTATCGAAGAAGCGGGTGGTGCAATGTAATTACCTGCTTTTGAACCAACTGCTTTGTAAGTAATGTTACTCACCACTTTGGTACTTCCTACATTTGCGTCATCATATGTTCCTGTTGCCGAAAGTGCTACTTCATCAGATTCTACAATTCCAGTTATGATCCCAGGTATGATAGTTGCCGTAGTTGTCCCATCGTATACCTTTGAAACCGTTGGTGCTGAAACTGTTAGTTGCTTAGCGGTAATATTAGCTGTTGTTGTTGAAGATGCTAGTGAATAGTTGTTCGCGTCTGTTCCACTTAAAGTATATGTTAAGTTAACAGTTTTCCCACCCCCTGCACTCACATCTGCAAATGTTGCTGTTGTATCAATACTTACTACGTCTGAATCAATTACACCTGTAACTACTGGTTGCGTCTCTACTGTCGCAGTGTTTGTTCCATCATATACTTTATTATTTACAACAGCTGAAGTAGAGATCGTTAATGGCGCAGCTTGAATTACACCATTTTCCATTACTGTAGTAGCAGGTGCTTTGTATTTACTTGCATCTTTTCCACTTAACATATACGCCACAGTAATCGTTTTTCCTGTTCCTACATTTGCATTATTGTACGTTGCAACTGCGGACACCGTCACGGTATCCTCCGAATTAACACCTACTAGCTCTCCAGCAGTTACTAGCGCTGTAGTAGAGCCATCGTACACTTTTGATGTGGTAACAGTTGGATTCGAAATTGTTAATGTGCTATTCCCTTCTTATACTACAGTACAGTAGCTTTCGATTAGGGCCTACACCGTACGTGCGACTTTCACCGCATACGGCGTGCCGTCAGCAAAATTACTGACTAGGTTCCTTCGCTCCCGCTAGTTTTCTCCTTCTCGCATGTTACCACACAAGTCCAAACGGCTAGCGATCGACACTACTACGAACCTGCTGCCATCTTGTCGGTGTCAAGGGTGCTGAAACACCTCTTCCGCCAAGACTTCAAACGTTCCGTTCCTTCCATCCCTATGTTTGACAACGTTAGGTCTCCACTATTCAGGAGTGAGAAAGATTAGTTTAACAGTCAATTATCCTAATCTCTTTCGACCATTTCGAGTTGAAAGACGCGCGCCGAACTCCTAGCATTTCGCGACACGCACTACCTCACCCTGCCTACATGGATTCGTCTGCCTGACCATAGCTGTCTTTTACGGAGCCCCGCCTCATTATGAGTACGACTTCACCTGACTTAGCCCCTTTTGCGTTATTCAGCGCATCACTGGACCCAGGAGGATTAGGCACTTGCGTATAGACTGTTATGCAAGAATCGGAATTTCACCGATCGATTGGAATGGAACAGTTAGAATGAATGTTCATTCCGCTTATTTCACTAGTGAACCAGCTTATAAAGCAACGTTTCGTTTAGTTTTATTGAGGAGTGATATCAGTAGCTTTCAGAGTATATGAATAAGTCGCTGAAGCTAATGTGTTTGCTGTTGCAGCGGTTCTCACTTGAATGACTTGACCGGCTGTTGCAGCGATATTATCAACTGTACCGTCAGCGCTAATTAAAATCCAAGAACCATCGCCTACACGATATTCTTGTCCATTAGTCATCCCTACTAATTTTGTCGTCGCATCTGTCGTACCTTGTTGATGAGTAAGTGTACTCGGTGCTCCTGCTTGTGCAGCATATACTTTTGTGGATGCTACACTCGAAAGTGCGTCATTCGTTGCTTTCGTGCGAAGGCTGACTGTCGCTCCTGTTAAAGGAATGGTGACGTCTTGTAACGCTCCTGTTCCAGTAGTCCAAGTTGTGCCATTGATTGACCATTCTTGTGTGGTCGTTGCGTTGATTTCGTATACATTTGCTGATCCGTCTGCTTTTTTCGTTACTGTCGGAACAGCTGGTGCAGTAGCTCTTGCATTGAATACTTTTGTAGCTATATTACTTGCCAAGGCACTCGCAGTTGCTTTCGTTCGTAAACTAACCGTCGCCCCTGCGTCCGGAATGGTTACGTCCTGTACCGAACCTGTTCCAGTGGTCCAGTCCGTGCCGTTTATTGACCATTCTAATGTATCCGCCACATTGATTTGATATACGTTTACCGATCCATCCGCTTTTTTCGTTACTGTCAGTGTGTCTGGCGCTTGAGACGCTGGAGCAATTGTCGCAACAAGTCTATAATTCGAAGGCACGTTTGCTTGGCGAACATACACATCACCCGGTACGAATTGTACAGCTGTCGTTTGATCATCTGCGTTTGACCAGTTACCATCACTGCCATTTGTTGAATCAAAACTATACTGCATGTCGCTTGTCGTTCCAGTTATTGTACCCATTGCTACATTTACGTTTACTTCTTCTAATGCAATTAAGCTATTCCCGTCTTATACCTTCACAGGCTTTCGTTCCGGGCCTACACCGTACAGGCGACTTTCATCGCATACGGCGTGCCGTCAATGATTGTTCTAAAACTTATTTCCCCTATGTTCTATTATAATGAGCAGGAAAAATTTCGCATTACTTTCTTTCTTACTTTATTCTTACATGAGGCAGTTGAAAGCTGTGGTTATGAGCGTGGGAACGTGTTCTATGAGCGCGGCAACTCTTTCTATGAGCGCTACAACTCTTTCTATGAGCAGTCCCTCCACGCAACCAACACAAAAACCTTCTAACCGATCACTCGATTAGAAGGTCTTCCTATCCATACCTTAAATTATCTGAATAGCGTTTTAGTTGTATAATGCATAGGCACCTGTTTTAACAAACAGATCCTCATAACTCAAGACACTGACATCTACTTACTTAGAAAACACCACGGTTGGCACTGGTTCGTCTGCTGGTACTCTTTGTTGCAGGACAATTGTAGAACCTATTGCCTGCGCACTATATGCGTTGTCTGCATCGTAATAGATTGCTTCTGCTAAATTCCATTCTGTACCTCCAACCACAGAGCTTAATTGAACTTCTTCCACACCCGGTGTGCCAGATACGAATTTATACGTTCTGCCGCCAATCGTCACTTTTTCATTTGCCGCTGGAGCTGTGATCAAAGTGAATTTGTACCTAGCGGGAGTCGCACGATCTGGATCATTGAAATTACCACCTGTCAGAGGTTCATTACTAAACTCTACATTCGTTGCTAGTTCATTACCGTCGACACCTGAAGCTAATGCTACTGTAATGCCAGCTGGTGCAGATGGGTGTGCAGTGTTGTAAGCAACAATCGCAACATCGAGTTGAGATTTAAGACTATCTTTAGTAGTCACTAAAGAATTAGCCACCTCATCATTGCCAATTGTAAATGTGTAGTTGCCATTCCCATCTACTGCTAAAGATGAATTTGTACTAGGAAATGATGAATGGGCATTAACGACTGTAATATTTTTCCCATTCAATGCCGTCCCAACTGTTTCTGCTGAATATACGATATCATTTTTACTAACAGACGCTTTAGTTTCTGGCGTAATGCTACCTATTGCAACATACTCTTGTATGATACTTACAGCCGAAGCTTGTCCTCCTACCTCGCTATTCCCGTCTTATACCTTCACAGGCTTTCGTTCCGGGCCTACACCGTACAGGCGACTTTCATCGCATACGGCGTGCCGTCAATGATTGTTCTAAAACTTATTTCCCCTATGTTCTATTATAATGAGTAGGAAAAATTTCGCATTACTTTCTTTCTTACTTTATTCTTACATGAGGTAGTTGAAAGCTGTGGTTATGAGCGTGGCAGCATGTTCTATGAGCGCGGCAACACGGTCTATGATCGATATAGCATGATCTATGAGCGTTACACCATGTTCTATGAGCGTTACACCATGTTCTATGAGCGATACAGCACGTTCTATGAGCGCGAGAGCATTTCCCAAGAAACAGCAAAAAGCGCGAAACCAAGATCCCTCACCTTGGCTCCGCGCACTTTTCATATCAGTCCACTCTATTATATCAGTTAGGGAGTGCTAAAGGACTGCCTCAGAATATCAATAAATAAACCTGTCTTTCATAATAATTGTGTGTGTCACAGATAACTTGCATCAAATTAACCAATTCTCCAATCAGAGAATTTACTCAATCTACCTTCCTAGTTGTGTCTGGCACAGGTACCCTACGCGAAAAATAGTTCAGCCTCCTGATCGAATGACCAGGAGGCTGATTTGACTTGTGTGTGGCACAGGTACCCTACAGTCCTATTGAATAGATGGAACCCACTGCCTACCAAAAATCGGATCGTTAGTTTCTTCATAAGTTAAAACTAACTTTCCACTAAGTACAGTCCCTTTACTATCTTGGAATTGATTCATATTAATTGTCACAGTGTCTCCTACTTGCACGCCCTGATTACTTACCTTTATTGCGATTCTACCATTCGTTCCAGTAATTGTAGAAGGGCCGCCACTAATTTTAACAATACTTACTAAATCGTTGGATATTTCTGCTTTGATATAATCTTTAATATCCGTTCCGTCAAAAGGTACAGAAGATCCGGCAGTACTATTACTAGCATTTTCACTAAACTTCAGATTGTCAGCGACTGAAACGTTAAATGTTCCTGTATCCCCCCAGTTGGTTTATGGTGAAAAATCTTCACATCTAGGCTATTCCCTTCTTATACTACAATTTCTGCAGCTTTCGATCAGGGCCTACACCGCACGGGCGACTTTCATCGCATACGGCGTGCTATCAATGGTTGTTCTAAAAACTTATTTCCCCTATGTTCTATTATAATGAGTAGGAAAAGTTTCGCATTACTTTCTTTCTTACTTTATTCTTACATGACTTTATTTTAGATGCTTTTACCAACCTGAATTTATACTCTAAAAACCTAAATAGTAAAAGGAACAGAAAACGCATAACATCCAGTCATATAAAGACTAGATATCATGCGTTTTCTTTTTACTTATACCACTGTAAAAATAGATCGTTAGTAGATTCTGTACACTATGGATTCCCTTAACATCGTCAAATTATATGTGACAAATAAAAGAAAAGTATATTCCGCATCTATCATTCACTTTCTTCATCGCACTCTATACATCCGTTTCGCAAAAATCTCCTACACTCAATCAATCGATTTTCCATTTGCCATCTACTTTTGTAACTGCCCAGACAGAAGTTGCTTCTTCTATTTTATCCTCTTTTACATCTTTCACCCAATAAACTTCAGCATGATTTGCGTCAACTTCTTTAACGACTAAATGCTTATTAATTTCTTCAGGCTTATCATAATCAATGGGAAATGTCTTTTTGAGATCGTTGCTTTTACGAAACTCGTCGAATTCTTCTTTCGAATTGACACTCTTTAGATCTGTATAAAGTGCTTTGAAGTCATCGTATGTTCCTTCATCAAAATACGTAATGTCGATAAATTTCTCTACAACGGCTATTTGCGCGCCAGATTACGCTTGCTTGTCTCCTTCTGGCGCTTCTCCTTTAGCAGATTCACTATTGTCCGAACATGCAGACAAAAACAAAGCTACCAACAAAAATAAAGTAACTGGTACTATTTTCTTCATAAGTCACATTCTCCTCTATTGCGTTTCATCATCTATTGTACATAGCACTATTTCTCATGTAAAAAATGGGTATCTCTTGTGAGAAAAGAGAGTTCAATAGACTTTTCCGATAGAATTCTCACCTCTCAAGTCGGTCTTCTCTCCCTTGAAGAAGAATACTGGTTTCATTAGTACATCTACATGCTCTATGAGTACGAGAATTCCCAAAACCCACTATAAATATTAGTTAAAAAAGAAGAATGTGATATAGGTGCACTCGATAAATTACACATGAAGTTCAAAAAATAGGTTAAAAGAGCCTCCAGACCAATTTCTCGATCAGAAAGCTCTTTTCTTTGTGTAACTATAAATATCTGAATAGTTCATAAATTAAGCGAAACACAGACACCGGTTCCAAAGTTATCAGAATAGTGTCTGAGTTGTATCTGTCACAAGTACCCTAAATTCAACCTTTTCCATATTACAATTCCATCCTGTACCTCTGTCCACTCTTCTGATCTTTGAAATACAGGATGTTTCCTTCCCGGTGTAATTCACTCGTCAAGAAATCAGTGATTTTCACTGAAGAACTTCCATCGATCCGCATTTTAAACAAGTAGCCTCCATTGGAATAATTACTGAAGAAGATCCAGCTCTCATATACAGTGAGTTCATTTGCACGATTGTTTGATAACTTTTGATTTCCAGTTCCGTCAGGCCTCATCTTGTACAATCTGATGTCATCACGATTGTTTGCATAATAGATCCATCCGTCCGCTTCTTCAAACGTCCATATTCTGCTCATATGCTCATATTTCGGATTACGCGCTGTCGGTAAATCAGTGTTTTTCCAAGAGTGAGTTTTAGCCAGCTGCTGATCCGTCACTAAGAAGTAACCATATCCTATCTTCCCCTTCCGGTCGGGAACAGGATCATCCCACGTGGCATCCAAGTTATACCACTCACCGTCAATCTTCACTTTATTCCATGCATGATTCATAGCGGGTGTACCTCTGACATAGATTGACTCAATCCCTATCTGATTGAGCAGATGAATCATTGTAAGGGCATATCCCTGACAAACTGCCGTATTCTTTATAAGCGTTCCATAAATGGTATAAGACTCTGCCGGTATACGATTCATTTTAAAATTTTCATAATCGTATGCGGTATGGAGTACCAAGTCATTATGTAGGGCTTTTACTTTTTCATACTCTGTCATTCCTGGTCGTATACTGCGTGCCAGAATCTCCTCTGTTTTGCTTTTCAAAGCACTACTCATTTGCTGAATCACAGGTTTCGAATGAGTATATTTCACTTCCAAATGTCCATTGGAATAAAATGAAGAGCCTGCGTAACTGAAATAAAAGATATCTGGATGGGCATATAATACCTTTTCCAGCATAGCGAATACTTTCTTACTGTCCTTACTGTAGTCAGAAACATCAATGGTATCGTCTAGATTTTTCAGCCCATTATATATAGCCGAATAAAGGTCAGTGACTTCCGTTATTTCAGGCTTGGAAGGAGCTGGCGATGGATTATAAATAAACTGTAAGTACACATTCTTACCCAACTGAATGCCCCTGTGATTATCCAATTCGCTCTGGATTAGCAGAGTGTACAACACACCCGGTTCGTACTGTGTGCCAGGCTTGATTTTGATTCTATCTTTATTAAGCGATACAATAGGAAGAATCTCTTCTCCTGACTCATCCAGAATCTTCACCCTGTATGTATTTTCTTCTGTTACATTAACACTTTGGTTGAAATGGATACTCCATTCTTTATAAGGATCCGTAATCGTACGTATTTCTCCCCACTTGTTGCCCGTTAACCAATCAGAAGTTGCTTGTGAAATTCGTTCTATCTTTTCACTATCTTCCTCCACTAGATAAAAGGGCTGCGTTTCTAGCCTCTCCCCAGTCTCATGTAGCTTTACAATAGGATATTTCTCAACATTCGGCCCAACCGCCTGTACCTTGGTAGACAGGCTGAACAAAACGATCAACAGCATAATAATCCATACCTGTAAAAATCTTTTCAATGACTCTCCTCCTCAACTTGTTTAAATTAAAGAAAATATGATAACCAACATATAATTACTTACCACTATATACTTTATTTTTACACTCTCCTTCAACTCCTTGCCGCCTTCCGCCTAATATCTTACTTAAACTATAACAATTCCATAACCTTTTGCCTATATTATATTAACATAAGTAATACATAATGCTTATAACATACTTAACTAATGCCACATTCTTGGAATTGCAAAGAAGTGAAGAAGTAAAGTCATTAATTGTGTGTTTACCTGATACCCTATCTTAAATAATTAGTCAATAATCGAATTAATACAAAAAGCCTTCTACCCGTGTAAGTATGAATAGAAGGATAATATTTTCATTTTTGAATTGCGAAAGAACCTAGTGCCGTCTTTTGAGAACAATCTTACCTGCTTCTTCCATATTCAGAATAGTGTCTGAATTGTATGCGTACCTAGTACCTATTCTTACACCTGTTTAGTTGTTTCCGACACAGGTACCTTAGACTTAATATTTTCCCGAATTCGAATGACGACAGGTGACGGTGGTGACGGCTCTTTCAGCGGATAATTTTAAAGGCAGTAGACCCACAATCTTATCTACCTTTACAGTCACTACTAAAGAAATGCCGATTACCTATTGAGTTACTTGGTAACCGGCATTTCTTCATGAATGACAACCTGAAGAAGCCTTTAACCATCGCGTTTGCGCAGCAATTAAAGTTTCTGGCAAACACCCTGACAATATCCTCTATAATCGCCTGCATTTCTACTCGTTCCATAGAAAGTCACGCGTCTTGCTAAGGCGCTAGAAGAATAGCAACCATTGCATAGTTTCGCTTCTTGTCATCACCGAATAATCTATAAATAGACTAGTCTCCTGATCGGATGACCAGGAGGCTAATTTGAATTGTGTCTGAATTGTTTGTGTCACAGGTGCCCTGAATAATTACTTTACGTTATTAGATTACATTTATTACCGAAGTCAGAATTTATTTCTTATTATCCCTAACTTTCTCTAGTTATCTGAGCTTTTGTATCTGCTAATGTACTTCCGAGTTGCACAATGCATCGATACTGCTGCTTAATTAAGGAGTAATTGAGAGTTGGCGTTGCACCTACTAAATGTGCAATTCGAGAACCCGAGAAAATATAATCACCACTAACCAATACAGGAATAGTATCAATAGTAACTGCTCCTGTGTTAATTGTAGTAATGTTCGAAGCATTACCGGTTATATCTTCAAGACTTTTAGTAATCGTTGCTGTTCCTTGGGTCTCAGTGGCAGTTGTAGTATAAGTCGCTGAGTAATTAAAACCATCCGTATTTATAACACTTGCTGACTTTCCTGCGATTGTAACTATCGGTAAGTGTTTTAGTTGCTCACTTACAGTAAACGTTAATGTAATCATATCCCCTACCTTCAGTATAGTTATTGATAAGTATCCTGTCATTACATTTTAATATAACCTTAAAGGAAAATAATATAGTTACAGTAATTAAAAATAGCATATATATTGATCGCACACCCCACCTAGCCTTTTAGTTTATAACCTTACATCAAATAATGATTTACAGTAAATAAAGTAAATAACGATACTATTTGATTGGCTTACTACAAATAAGAGCAAATTTATAATTCGTTTATAAAAACTATTCAAATAATAACAATTACTAAATTTTTTCACATAATCTCAAGTTAATACAACACCTAAAGTTGCATGTATATTTCATATTATTAATTTTTTTGAAAAAAGCGAACCATTTAGCTCACTTATTAATTAGTTCAATAGTTACTTTTTTAAAATCTAAGTGACAAATTATATAATATTCGTTATACTTAATGTTAGAATATTCGGAAAAAATAAGATGATATTGTATATTTTAACAAACATATATGATTTAAATAAGAAAGGTGGCCAAATTATATTTAATACTAAAAAATTGATTTAATCAAACACATCAACAGCGATATTGTTTTTACGCCTACGAAAGGAGGACAGAGTAAAGCTATTAGAATTTAAAGGTTATTTACTCCACCTTACGACATTGATCTCATAGAATCATGGAACTATTAAGACCTAATGCTTTTTTGGAATTCTTATTTCAGGTTCTCGAAAAAACGTGATTAGAATGAACAAATCCATCTTTAGTTTCTTTCAAACAATAATAGAATATGAGGTGAGGTATAAAATGAAAAACTTAAAACCAATTAACATATGGTCTAAAACGGCCATGGCAACAGCATTAATAGCTACAACAATTGTTCCCGTAGCAACGATGCCAGCACAGGCAGCAGCAATTTCAATTGATGAAATAGTAGTGACTATTGATGGAATTCTTTATAGTTTTACGCCTAGTGAATACTCAGATTATCTACTCGAAGATATGATTAGCACGAATACTGTTAGTCATATTAAAGCTTCAAATGGTAAATACTACAAAATTTCTGACTATTCGGATTATTTGATAGAAACTACCACAATAGAAGAAACTTTACTCGAATTGGATGCTAGTAACTTAGAGGTTATAATAACTCCAACAGCTGGCGAATTCGATAGTAATGGTAATATTATCCCACCCACAAACTCCAATTTCCAAGTGTCTGCTATTGGCACGACCACTAAAACAAGCGTGATCATTACTTTAGATGCTGTACCGCCGGAAGCACCTACAGTAGAAGATTTCAATGTCACAGTTGGTATGGATAATATACCTGTTACAAACATCGTTCCAGTCGTCTCAGATGTTACCGGAAAAACATTTACACTTTCAGTCAATCTGAATGGAAAAGAAGGAAAAGTAAAAGTGAACGGCTTTGAATCCACAGCCAGTTTCGATTACAAGCTTCCAACGATTGCAAATGTTGTAGCCACCGATTCTAAACATATCGAAGTAACATTTAGTGAAAAAGTGGCGTCTGTATCAGCAGAAAATATCTCAAATTATGGTTTATACGGTTATGATGCATCCTTCATGGGAGTAGTTAATTTGAGTAGCTTAGCGCCAGGAAGTGCGACTCCTAAACTTCAGGCAGACGAGAAAACGGTAATTATTACTCTATCAGGGAATCTCACAAACCCTATTTTCGTAGCTAACGGTCTTTCTAATGGCAAATACCTTTTATACGTGAATAATCTACAAGATACAGCGACACCACCCAATACTATTATTAATAATTCCAATTTCGAGTTCTACGGCACTACTACCCCAGCCTCAGTTTCTATCAAAGCACAAACCGCTAATTATAGTAAAGCTGAGAAGACACTTACTGTAACATTCACTGAGCCGACAGACGGCAATCCAGCCAATATTGATCCAACAAAATTCGCACTAAGCAACGGCACGACTTCTGTTGCATTAATAGGTGCCACTCCTACGTTCCCAACAAATTCCACACAAGTAAGTTTCGACCTTAGTACGATGTCTCCAGTCGACTATGCAAATATAGAGGCGCTTACAGGCAATTTAAGCGTCGTGATTGCTAACGGAGCATATAATGATGCTAATATGGCCGCGGCCAATGGAAATACAGTAGCGGTAGTAGAAAAGGTTCTTCCCGTCATTACAGCAGCCACTTACAACACAGAAATGAACGTATTGAAATTAAGTTTTGACCAAACGATAGATGTTACGAAAATAGTTGACTTCACAGGTATTACAGTGAATGGACAACTAATTACACCTTCAGCTACTCTAAAAACAACGACAAATAGCAACGTCATTGAAATTCAGTTAGATGAGGCACAAGCAAAAATAGTTGAACAGACAGGCACAGATATACGTGTGAAAACTGTGGAAGATACGATAGTTAGTATACCTGCCAATCTCTTCACGAAAGTAGGTGCCACACCAGCCGACCCAGGCCAAAACGTTTCGACAACCATCGCGGATGCGACAGTTATTCATGACGCTACACCGCCAGTTGTCGAAATGAATTTAAAAGATTTAGGGGTAGGTACAGGAACACTAACCTTTACTTCTTCGGAAGAGCTTGAAAATGCTGCAGGACAGTTTGACGGAACCAAAATCCAATTTTACGCCAGCGATGATATGAACAATCAACTCGGTTCATTAGCTGTCGCTGATACATTGACGCAGGTCGGTACTTCCACCGTTTATACCATCGACTTGGCGATCAATAGTCCTGGATTAGCTACAGCTCTTGCAAATGCTGTTACACTTGGAAAAGGCATTGTCGCAACAGTTGAAGCGGATGCGATTAAAGACATTAACTTAACAAACATCACACCGGCTGAAACTTCTGCTCCACTGCCAGTATCAGTGTCAGAATCAACTTTTGGTAACGCAGTAACTACTAAAACTGTTGTCACTCAAAATACTAGTTTAATTACAGCTACATTTAAGGATACGCTAAATAATGATGTGCGTTTAGATGGAAATATTGCTAAAAATGTTGCAACATATGAATTCGTATCTACTGTGAATCCTTCAATCAAAGTACAAGCAACAGCGGAGTACGTGTGGAATGGCACTACTGGCGAGCTTCGCATCTTTCCTAACACAGTTTTAACCCCAGGTAGCTACAACCTAGTTATTACTGGATTGAAAACTTCAGCCGGTCTAGCAGTTGAAGATGCAGTAGCGACAGATAAAATCACATTATCAGTTAATGCTATAGCAGACAATACCAAGCCACAATTATCTGCTGCTACCAAAGCAGGTGTGAATATTGTAGATAAAGACAACTCAGGTACTATCTCTGCAGGTGATCAAATCATTCTAACATTCGATGAACCGATGAAGTTAACCGGTGCTACCGCAGCCGATTTTGTCGTAAATAATGGACATACTTTAGGTTCTGCCCTAGTCGGAATGGGTGCAGATTCTACACAAGTCGTTATTACGCTCGCGAGCAACTCCACAATTGTATTGGGAGATCGAATTACAGTAGCAGAAACAGCGAAGATTACCGATTTGGCAGGAAACCAAATAGACTCTGCTCTAGCAAATAAACAGACAGGCGCACTTGCAAAACCCGCAGGTGTAGTCGCTCCGAAGATCAAAGAAGCAGTCTACGAAGATACGAACGCAGACGGGACAGTGTCTACAGGAGATATATTCACTGTGATATTCGATCAAAGTGTCTTATTAGCAAACGGAAAAACTATAAACGACACGTTGAACGACATCGTTGTTACAGGTGCCTCATTCACTTCAGCATCACTGAATGACGATACCTTGACATTGGTCATAGGAACCCCAGGAAACATCGAAGTAGGAATGAACGCGAATGTGAATGGAACAGCGTCTAATGTGGATCTTCTAAACGGATGGGGAGATAAGATTGTGCCAGGACAGAAAGCGATTACCTCCGTCGATACAACGGCTCCAAAAGTGACTAGTATTTCCTACAATACTACGACAAATGGATTGAAATTAACGTTCAGTGAGGCTATCAACCTGAAAGGCACAGGCACAACAATCGCTAGCTTGGTACATGGAAAGCTACAAAGTGCTGATCCTTTAGGGACTGCTACTAACTCTAGCCTATCAACTGACAAAAAATCACTTATTGTGCAACTAGACGGTTCAGAAGTTATAGATCAATATACAACAGTGCTGATCGATGCAGGCGTACTCGGAAATGCTACTAATTATGTACGTGATGCTTCAGACAATAAGGCAACACGTGGACAGGCGACTAATTATTCGATCACTATTACAAACTAATGCAAAAGAACGACTCCTTATATATCACGAAAACAGTCTTTCGCTCTTCTTATGAGCAAAAGACTGTTTTGACGTTACTAAGCATAAATCTTAATAATTTGTCCAAATTCAAATGAAGAGAAGGCCGTCCAGCAAGGTATTTTCTTAGATGATCTATTACCACCTGTCCGATGTTCTCTGAACTCAGGAAATCTGTTTACATTTTTCTTGATATTTTTTCGGCATTCTTTATATTCTCCAAAAAATCAGGAAACCTCTTCTTATTTCTTTCTCTTTTCCGTTTATCATTTTCACCCTGTGTAGGGGTATAATATTCTTCCTCAATATAAAATATAGGATTATTTGTCTTAAGGGATACTGCGTTTGCAAGATTGTTTCGAAATTGTATCTCTGCTCTTTTACAATAGCTGAAAAAGATTTTCCTCAATTCTACATCAAATTCATAAAGTGCTAGAAGCATACTCTGTTTTGACACAGCGTTTAATGTGAAATAAGTCAAATACCATGTTTCAGCGATTTTTGAGCACACGAAACCAAAGCTTCACAATCCATTTTTTTGAAACTCAACAATCACAGAACACTTTATAAGGGCGTCTTTCCGCAGCGGGAAAGGTCTTGCGTTTTCATTCCACAGGGATACATCCTATTAAATCCAAGCTCTGTTCTTTTACGTTTTTATCCGTATTTGTGGAACAAGACCCATAACGCTGTGTCACGAGGTCCAGTATGGCCTCAGGTACCAATTTTCGATGTAATCTACGCTCCGGAGAGACGCCTTTTCGTGTATTTCCAACGACTTGATTACGACGGTTTCTATCCTTTATACACTGACAAAGCGACTGAAAAAGGCTGCTTGCTTCTTTTTATTCCTCAGTTTTCCTGCAATGACCTTCTGCAATACATAATCCGGACTCGTGCTTCGGTACAGCGATTGGTGTTTTCGCATAGCGTATGCAAGACGCAGGATCCGATTGCCTAACGCGATATACGCCTGGCCTGTCAGCTTTCCTTGTTCCTTCATCTGTCGATAGGGGGCGTTCATTTCGGGATTATGAAGAGCAGCACATTTGCCTGCCTGGTAGACGACACTCCGGAAAGGAGCTCGTCCCTGCTTCGAGATCGCAAAATGCGTGGCTTTCTTACCGCCGGACTGCTTCACCACTGGATTCGTTCCAGCCATCTTGATCAGCTGCCCTGCACTCGTGAACGCTTCCAAGTCACCCATCTCCGCTGTCAATTCTGCAGCGAGCGTGACACCGATTCCAGGAACACTCAGTAAGATCCCGCCGTCCGTTTCCAGAAGCAGTTCCTCAATGACTTCCTCCAATTCAGCAATCTGGCACCGGATCAACTCATATTCATCCAGTTTCAACCGGAGAAGCAGCAGTTCCGCAGATAAGGCTTCCTTTGGCTTTGAGATACTTTCCTCCGCGTATTGTAACAGGCGTTCGATCGTTGTGTCACGCATCTTCAGGTTATGTTCAATAGACAAGTCCCGAAGGCCTCTAGCGCCCAGCTTGAGGATGTCTGTCGGATGCGGATAATACCTCATCAAGAGGAGGGCCGTCTTGGACGTGAACTCAGTAAAAATCTTCACGACCTCGTTCTTTCCGTCTTTTCATATATTCTTGCCTTGGAATTCGCGGAAGATGTGATCCATGTACATTCGAATCAGATTGGCACAGCGGGTCTGCTCATCCACCATCCGTCTCTTCGCGCGGGTCAGTGTTTGAAGCCTTTCAAACTTTTCCGCTTTCTTCCGGCTCGTCTCCCCGCGTCCTTGCAGGATCGACTGCACAATCGCCTGCAGATCCACCCGGTCCGTCTTCGTGTAGTTCAGCATTTTCTTTCGCTCTTCCGCTGTCGTCGCTGCGTTGATGACTCGCACCATATAGCCCTGTTCATCGCACACCCTGACTAAATCTTCGTAGTAATGAGCAGTCGTCTCAATCCCTAGAATCACACGTGTTAACTGGTACGCTTCACTCGTCTGTTCAATTTCCTTTTTCAGCAATTGAAACCCGGTCTGGGATCCATCAAACTCAAAAGGCCCCCTTAAAATATCGCCGAAAATCGTGCAGATCATCGCCGTATTGACATACTTAGCCGCGTCTATCGCGACGATACAGTAGTGATCCGCCTCTGCGCTTCTCATCAAGCGGCTCCAATTACTTCCGTTTCTTCCCTGAATATGATTAAATGATGGTAGAACCATTGTTTTCATCTCCTCTTTACTGGTGGGGTCGGGTAGGAAGTTCTGTGATTGGTACTCTCCTATACCCTGAAAACAATGGTTTCTTCGTGTTTCACTTAATCTATTTCATATAATAGGTACCCTACAGCAAAATTCAAAAGCGAGTTTAATTGTGTGATGCACAGGCACCCGTTCTAAAACCATTACTCATGTTCAGTACGCGGCAAGTAGTTCTCCAAGCCGATGATCTCGTCTAAATCCATTTCACAATATACCACATAAGCTGCCCGTGTTTTCTCAAATGGAGGAGGCAGATAACGAGAAATGGAGAAGGTATCTACGTAGGAAGGCAGCTGATCCGGCTGTGTTTCATAAAAAGGAAAGGAGCTGAAAGGATAGTCTGCCAGCCTGCTGACCATTGGGATAATAGTCTCGATTGGATTGCGGTGAATGTAGCGGCTGACGGCGAGGAGTGCTTGCGGAGTGTCGACTGCTTTGGCAAAGTAACGGCGCTGATAGATCCGTCCGACATGCTGATAGCGTTTGGCGTAGTAGTCGCTGTATCGCCGGTTGATCTGCTGCATGACCTTTGACAGGTCATCTTCCGAGCGGATGAGCAGATGGAAGTGATTGGTCATGATACAGAACGCCGGGATGGCAAACCGATATATTTCAGCGGCGTGTGCGATACAGCGCATGAGGTGGTACATGTCTTCTTCGCTTGAAAAAATGTTCTGCCGGTTGTTTCCTCTCATGACAACATGGTAGTAAGCATTCGGCTGCCAGTCCCGCTTACGTCTGGCCAAGACGCTCACCTCCTTGCAGGGCATTCGGGAGCTTGCGCCATTCGATAGCTTCTTCGATGGCAGAATCAGTCATCGTTTCGCTGCCTTGCAGGTCGGCAATCGTCCGGGCAAGCCGGAGCAGCTTGACTTGTGTGCGGTTGCTCCATTTTTGCTCGAAGCAGACTATACTGACCAGCTGCAGCTGAATTTCAGAAAAGCCTGCTGTATGTTCCAGCTGTTGATAAGAAACCGTGCCGTTCAGTGCGTGGCTTTGATAGCGCTCATGCTGGAGACTGCGCGCGCAGCCGACACGGCGACGGATTTCTGCAGATGTTTCGCTCGTTGCCTTCTCCTGCAAGCCGCTGCTCTTCAGTGACAGAACGAAATCAAGACGATCCAGGATGGGACCTGAAACTTTTAGCTGGTAGTCTGTCACCTGTCTCGGTGTGCAGGTACAATAACGCTCTCTGGAGCCGTAATAGCCGCATGGACAGGGATTGGTGGCTGCTATTAAGGTGAAGGTTGAAGGATAAGTAACCGTCTGTTTCACCCGGCTGATGGTTACTTCTCCTGACTCCATCGGCTGCCGCAGCATATCGAGTGTTTTCCTTGAGAACTCACCCAGTTCATCGAGGAATAGCACTCCGCGGTGAGCCAGTGAAATCTCCCCTGGCTTCGGATAGGTCCCACCGCCGATCAGCGAAATGGCAGAGGCCGAATGATGTGGCTGGCGATAGGGCGGCCGCAGCGACATACCCTTCTTCTCCCGCGCGAGATGATACAAACTGTAGACTTCCAATGCATCTTCTTTCCTTAGGTCAGGCATGATAGACGAAAAGGCACTAGCCAGCAGACTTTTACCGCAACCCGGCGGACCGACGAGCAATGTATGATGCCCACCCGCCGCTGAGATTTCAAGTGCGCGTTTTGCCTGCGATTGTCCTCGTACGACTGAGAAGTCCGTTTGAAATACTTCTGCATCGTCTGGAGCTGTAGAAATCACGGAAGTCAATATACCTTCAAACAGTAAAGAAGATTGGCCACGCAAATGCTCGACCAGCGCTTCAACGGTCGGCAACGGAATGAGTTCGGCTTCTGCCGTGTCATGTAAGAATGATACATCGACAGGCGGCAGGTAGATTCGTTTGTAGCCGAGCGACAGTGCCTGCTGCACAGCAGGCAGCAAACCATGGAACGGCAAAAGTTCACCGCTCAGCGAGAGAGATGTAATGACACAGACTGAATCATCAATCGGAAGCGGCGAATCGGTCAGCTCCTGATAGGCAGCCAGCAGCATCGCTCCATCAAACCCTGTCCCGCTCTTACGTAGATCAGCCGGTGATAAATGAATCGTCAGCTTCTTCATCGACAGATCGAAATCCAGCCGATGCAGGCAGCTGAGCACTCGCTCCTTCGACTCTTTCATACTCGCATCCGGCAATCCGATAATTACACACTGTTCCTTATCAACCCGTACATTCGCCTCTACCCGAATCCGTTCTCCTTTCATACCTTGCAGCCCTACACTCATCACAGCAGAAGACATACTTACTCACCTTCTTTTCTTATATTTATATTTGAAGTATAAGGGCATGCAGAAAACTCGTCAAAACAGCAAAATTAAATTTTGCAGAAGACAAAATGCGTAGGTACCGACTTTAGATTTTCAAGAATTCAATTTTGATGCGGAATTCGAGGGAAGAATTGAATTCTTGCTGTTTTACATAATGGGTGTTTCGGTACATTTCCGACTGACCATTTTAACTCTGTACAATAGCACGACACGCAACCAACAAAAAAGCCTTCTAATCATATACTCGATTAGAAGGCTCCCCTATTCACACTTCAAATTATTTGAATTGTGTCTGAATTGTGTGATGCACAGGCACCTTTCACTAAGTTACTCCGTCTTCAACGCAAACTTCACATCTACAGAGTGATTATTTGCATCTACAAGTGTCATTGTTAATGTGTCGTCCGCTTCAAGATTTGCTACATCTGCCGTAATCACAGAAACTAATGTAGTATCGCCTTGTGCTGTTCTCCAGTTACTGCCTTTTAAATACGTATTAGTAGCAGTTTGTTCCCAAGTGTAACCTGTACCTTTGTAGATTATCTTAGCAACCGTATTACCACTATCTGCATAATTAAGCGCACCTAGGTAACGAGCAAATGTATTCATTACGTATAGACCAGTAGCTGTACCTGGTGCTACCGCTGGCTTATTTTGGATCGCACCAATTTTGTCTGCATCACCGCTAATATCAATCGTTACATTTAAACCATCGATTAATAATTCGTTAAGAGGTTTATAGTTTCCGACTTCCGGAGTACCATTTTCCGAAGAGTAACTAAATTCTTTTGCTGTTGCTAAAAAATTAGTCAAAGCAACTTGTTGTGGGCTATTTCTGTCTTATACTGCCTTTATACAAAGTCAGTTTTCGATTCAGACCTACACCGTACAAGCGGCTTTCACCGCATACGGCGTGCCATCAGCAGTATATAGGATATTCAAATAAATTGGTTACTTCATAAGTTTTTATTCATATGTATAAACCAACATGTAATTAAGAACATATACCTACAAAACATTCAAATAAATAGACCGATCTCTGTATAGATCGGTCTATTACTTTGTAACAAGCTTAAATTGGGGGAAATAAGCTTTTCGAATACCTACCACTGACTGGGTTCCTTCGCTCCCGCTAGTTTTACCCTTCTCGCATGTTACCATACAAGTCCAAACGGCTAGCGATCGACACTACTATGAACCCGCTGCCATCTTGATAGCGTCATAGGTGCTGAATCACCTCATCTACCAAGACTTCAAACGTTCCGTTACGTCCATCCCTACTTTTGACAACCTTAGGTCTCCACTATCCAGGAGAGAGAAAGACTAGTTTAACAGTCAATTCTACTAATCTCCATACCGTCATTTCAAACGATAGGACGAATGCCGAACTCCTAGCTTCATTTCGCGACACCCACTACCTCACCCTGCCTACATGGATTCGTCTACCTGACCATAGTTGTCTTTTAAAGAGCCCCGCCTCATATAAGAGTACGACTTCACCTGACTTAGTCCCTTCCGCGTATTCAGCGCGTCACTGGACCCAGGAGGATTAGGCACTTGCTGTTGACTGTTTGCAAGATCCGGAATTTCACCGAATAATTGGAACATAACAGTTAGAAGAAAGCCTCATAGACTACTGATAAGCAAATCTATGAGGTCTCTTCCACTATTTTCACTAGCAAGCTAGCTTATATAGTAACGTTTCGTTTAGTTTTATTCAGGAGTTGTAATTGTCTTCGTAGTAGAAATACCATTGACCGTAACAGTTACTTTATAAGTTTTTCCTGCTTCAAGTCCTGCATTATGAGTTACTGTACCATTTTCGAATTTTTTAGTCACATTACCTTGGTAATCAGTTCCATCAACATTTACTGGCGTTTCAGTCGTACCGTTTACTTCTACAGCCTTAATATTGACCAACTTATTGCCTGTAAAGTCTTCTACGGTATTCAGACCGTCTGTCGCTAGAATCTCAATGCTAGAATCACTTGCGTAATCCACAACAAGTTTAGAAAACTCTCCAGCAACGATGTTGATTGCTTTTGATGCAGTGACAGTTAACTCAGTTCCGTTAGGAGTGAAAACAACTGTTGGTTTTACAGCTTCTTCTGTCACAGTACGTGCCGGGAAAGTAAGTGCTGCTTCACCGTTCACGATTGTGATGTTTTGGTAGAATTTATCGTCTCCTACAGTAATCGTAGACGCATACGTGCCGTCTTTAGACGTTACTGTGTTGTTACTAACATCTTTCAACGTAAACTTCGCTTTGATGTCATTACCAGACACATACGTCGCTTCCGTTCCAGGAAGGTTTGTGTAATCGAATGTTTCTGAAGTTTTTTCATCATTAATAGTTCCTGCAACCACTTTTACCGGTACTTTGACTGTATACTCTTTATCATTTGATGTGAAAGTGATAGTAGCTTCAGTTTGCGCACCGACAGTATTGAAGTCGAATCCTACGGCTGATCCACCAGGTCCAACTACTAATTCACCTTTTGTCTCCACTCCAAAGTTATTAGTGATTTCATAAGCACCAGCAGTTTGAGTTCCAAGCTTCACTGAAACCAAAGTTGCATTTTTCATAGCTTCATAAATCTCACCATCTTTACGTAGCGCTTGGATCGTAAAGACCGGCTTGATTTTTCCTTCTTCAGCGGCTACTTCCACTGCTTCAGCTTTCAAAGAACCGAATGATTCGTTGACAGTTGTGATTAGTGTTTGAATGTCTTTGCGTTGATTCTTTTTGCCGACTTCTGCATCTTTTATAGCATTTCTATAATCTGTCAGGTTTGCATCAATCACAGTTTCAATATTGAATTCATCATCTTTTTCAAAACCTTCGACGTCTTTATACTTTTCAAGAAGAGTATTTTCAAGGTTATCTAGTTTGACTAATGCTGTTTTCAATGAACTGTTTGTTTTTGCATTATTAACAGCAATTAAGGCATCTTCAAGGCTAAGAAGATCCAGTACTTGCTCTTTAAGACCCGCTAATTCTACTGGCACATTTTCATCATCCATTGCAAATGCTGGAATCCACTTATTCACTAATGTTTTTGCTGTTGCTACTTTATTGCTATCAAGTGACATGTTGGCAGCATCAACTTCTGGTCCCACTTTCGCTATGTTTACAGAATAAACCGCGTTTTGGATATCCTCAAATTCTAATTCTGTTTCTGCACCATTTAGAGATGTCTCGTAGTCTACAATCCAATCCGCGTTTACAAGCTCAAAGTTATCCTGAAGAGCCTTTAATAGTTGAGCCTGAGTTGTAGCATCCGTAACCGCTTTAACAGCTGCATCTTTTTCAGCATCTGTTACAGCATCTTGATCAAATTTCGTAATCGCTTGTTGTACAGTTTCTAAAGAATCTTTCGCACCCTCAGCTTTAAGTGCGTCTAAATAATCGCCAATTTTTAATTCATCAGCATATGTGATGCCAGCTGCGTCAAGAGCTGCTTTGAGTTTGATTTCATTGTTTGCCTCTACAGCAGACACGATATCAGACAACTGTTTTTCTGCATCAAAATTCACTTCAATTGTGTTGACTTTCCATACGCCTGTAAAGTCATAGTCTTCCGCAAAAGGCGTAGTGAACAAGAATGTTGCTGAAGTTTCACCTTCTGCTACTAGCTCAGGCTCTGTCGGTACGATGTTACCTTTATTATCTCTAACAGTAACATTCGCATTTTCGATTGCGTTCGTTACTTCTGGGAATGTGACCTCTACACCAGTAGAGTTAATCTCTGATACAGCTTCAATAGCTAGAGCAAAGTCAAATGCCTTTTCTTTACCATTAACAGCCAACGTTCCAGCCTTACCATCCAAATCAACAGCAAGTTTAAATGTTTTACCTGTCACATCCGTTGCGTCAGCAGTTACCGCTGTTACAGCTACCGCTACACCATCAACAGTTACGTTAAACTTGTCTGCTGCTGGTGCTTCTGAGGGGGGGTTATCAAGCTTCACTGTTACATCAGTTTTTGTGACAGAAGCAATTTCAGTTACTTCGAAATCATCAGCTACCGGAGGAATGATGTTACCGTTTTGATCAAACTCCCCTTTAGTCGGTGTGATTGCCACATCTTTATTATCAGCATCTAGTGCAAGCAATGCTTCTTCTATTGTATCAGTCTCTAACAGGTAATCTGAGTAATCTGAAATAGTGTAATATTTACCATTTGAAGCTTTAATATGACTTACAGTGCTCGTGCTGATCATATCTTCAAGTAGGTAATCTGAGTATTCAGCTGATGTGAAACTATATTGAACACCATCGATTGTTACTACGATATCAGCAATTGTTTCTGTTGCTGCTTGTGCTGGCGTTGCTGCTACCGGTACGATTGCCGCTGCCGCTAGTGCTGCTACCATAGCTGTCTTAGACAATACGTTAACAGGTTTTAAGTTTTTCATTTTGTACTTCACCTCATAGTTTTTTTTAAAAAATACGAAGACTTAAAGTCTTCGTATTTTATTATTTTTCTCAAATTAGTTAGCGATTAATTTACCCGCTTCAATTTGTTGTTGAGTATATGTTGCTGGAACATTCGTATTGCGATCATTAGGCTTTGTTGGCGCTGCAGATTTACGGAAGTTATATGTTGTTCCATCTTCGAGCTCTAGTTGATATGTCTTACCTTGTAGATTTGCAGGCAATTTGGACTCGTCAAATGACACTATAATTGTCTGAGTGATATTTTCAGCTTTATATCTCTGACCAAGATCCGTTGCACCGAATACTAATTCGTTATCTGCTGGGATCTTCGCATCATTAAACGCTTGAGTAGCAGTGTTCAATGTAGCTAGAGCTGCATCAACTTCTGCTTTTGTAGCTTCTGCATCATCAAGTACAGCCAAAGCATCAGCAATTGCCGCTTGGTAAGTTGCTAGTGCTCCTGCTTCATAATCAGCAGCATCTGCAGCATTTGCAACAGTTGTTGCATCAGTTACAGCTGTTTGAAGAGCTGCACGCTCAGCAGGTGTTGCTGGCGGTGTAGTTCCTGGCTTCTTAGCATCATTGAATGCTTGAGTAGCATTATTCAATACTGTTTCTGCAGCATTTACTTGTGCAACAGTTGAATTAGGATTGTTCAATACAGCTTTTGCATTTGCAATTGCTGTCTCATAAGTTGTCAATGCTCCTGCTTCATAATCTGCAGCATCTGCATTGCCTGCAGCAGTTTCAGCTGCAGTTACAGCTGCTTGAAGAGCTGCACGCTCAGCTGGTGTAGCTGGAATAGATGGCGTTGTAGTTGGGTGTTTTGTAAAGAAGTCTACATTATTTTCAACCCATGGAGAGCCCGTTAGCTCAATCACATTGCCATTTGCATCTTTATACACTCTTGCTTCGGCTTTAGTACCTGCATCATAACTAATTACATTGATTTGGTTTGTGTACAATCCGTTAGGAACCAATGTGTTATTAATATTGATCTTGTTACCAACAATCGTGTATTGACGTGCATATGCCAACTGAATACGCTCAGTTAATTTTGTTGCGTCGTCAAGACCTTTCACGTTAGAAATTGAAAGAACGTTTGCATCATTTTTATCTTGTAAATAACCTTTTGGCAATTCAATTGTTACTGCGCAAGTAGATTCATTAAACTGGTCTACTCCTTCAATACCTAGCTTGATAGAAGAACCAACTGAAGGCAATTCTTTACCATCTAAACGGTAGTTTGCTTTTTCAAGGATAGAATCCGTGCCCGTGATTTTCATCGGTTCACTGAACAAGACACGTACTAGATCTTTATCGTTGCCGTTAGTTGCATTTGCTTTTTCACCTTTCGAGCGGACAACAAATGCTTCTCCTGGAGCAATTGCACCTGAAGTTTTACCACTCACTTGACCTTCTCTAGTCCATGGAGTCGCATCAGCCTTCGCTTTGCCTTCATAGTCTAAAGATTGTGTAGGTACAATATTTTTAGAATCCGTTTGCGCTGCCCAATCCCCAACGTTACTAATTTCCACTTTATGTGTACCATTAGCATTTTCGATGAATTTTTCAACGTATTTGTTATCACGTTGTGTTCCATCTTCTTTTGAAGTGATTGTTAAAATAACAGCATCACGAAGTTGCTTTGTAGGATCAGTACTTACTAGACGTGCGGAAATTCCGTAGTCTGCAGCAAGCGCTCCTAATTTAATACCGTCAATTGTCCAGTTCTTAGCATCTAGAACGTTCGCTTCATCCTGAACTGAAACTGCTTCAGAGAAGACAACTTTAATCTCTCCTAGCTTATCGCCATTCACTGTTCCTTTTGGTGCATCAAAACGTTTGTAGTCTTCACTGATTTCATATGAACCAGCTCCGATTGTAGTTCCTGTAAATGATGGTCCCGTAGATGTATTGTTTCCTGGACCGTAACCATCACCCTCTTCTGATTCTACAGCGTAAGGGATCTGACAGAACTTACCAACCGCCGCTTCTTGAACTTGCTGCACCAAATAACGTCCGCTAGTAACGGAAATTAGTTTTAGAGATTCAGCGTCTTCAAGCTTGAATGTTGGATCGCCAGTAATTTCATAACGATCTTTTTGTGCATCATTAACAAACAATACTTGATGAGAAGCGTTGTCTTTCAAGAATTTAGCATTCTTTTGATTGTTCTGTTTGAAATCTTGAGTTACATAGTCAATTGAATCTGTTGCACGCTGTCCAGGAAGAACCAACACTAATGCATTATCTTCTTCGTAAACAAATTCAGCTGGGTAGATATTGTCAGCATTTTGTGGAGCTGCTGAGTCTTTGACGTTATCTTGTATTACAAACTTGCTTACTAGTTTGTAATATTCTAGAATACCATTTAACGTAGCATCAGAAATATTATTGATTTCCTTGTCTAAATGCACAAGAGCTTGTGCGCGTTCTTTGCTAGTTACAGCTGTCTTACCATAATATAGTGGTAAATATACGTTTGTTAAACGGTTATTAAATGCGTCATTACGCAATTCGTTGCGAAGATCTTTTGCTGTGTAGTCTTTGCCGTTAGAATGTGTAAATACATTTTTCAGGCTAGCTTTTACAGCGTCAACATTTGCTTTAGTTACTGCGCCCGCAGGATTTACAACTGCAGCTTCGATCTTGGAGAACATTGCATCCTTCAAGTGTCTGTACAATTCTTTTTCAGTATCAGAATTCGTGCCTGCGATCAATTTCTCAGGCTGGTAAGCCAATGCGCTCTTGATCTTGCCGTCGATTCCGCCATTCATCTTCACGTATACTCGATCCGCTTGCTCAGCATACGCTGTGTCAACACGATAAGACTTAATAACATCTTCGCCAGTCTTTTCGTTGATTACAAACTTCACGTTTACAGTACCAACAGACGAGTTTTTGAACTCTGGGTACGTTTGACCCGTAGTAGGATTCTTAACTTCTACTACTTTACCTGTTACACTTGCCGTTTGATCTTTAAGTGTTTCAAGTGGAGTCAATTGGAATACAGCTTTTCCGTTTTGTGTAGTTGTTACATCTACTACTTTACCGAAAGAAGTTGTAAATTCGATAACTGCCTCTGCACCTTCAGGGAAGTTTTCAAGTTCTGCAGTAATTTCTACTGGAGTTAACTTGTTTTCGCTAGGTACGATTTCTACTTCATACTTTTCAGCAGAAAGAAGAACACTACCAAGGTTTGTTTTACCGATGAATGTTTTAGAGTTGCCGTTATAAGTTAGTGTATACGCTTGAGAAGATTGTGTAGAAGTTGTCAATACTACAACCTTTTGACCTGTATCTTCTTTAAACGCTGTTTTAGTCACTGCAATTCCAGGGATTGAGAATGCAGATGCGTCTGGTAAACTAGCAACCTTTTGGTCAAAAGTAACTTCAATTGTTGTCGCATTAATAGACGCGACAGAAGCAAAGCTTTTCACTTCGTCAGTTACTGGAACAAGTTTTCCGTCTACAAATTTACCTGGGACAGTTGTGATAGCTTTATCTTTGCTAGATCCATTAAGTGATTCTAACGCTGCTGTTTCTGATCCAGTTTCAATAACTGCTTCACGGAAGTCTGTTGAAGAATAATATTTACCGTTTGAAGATTTCACATGTCCAACAGTAGCTGGATTAACAGATCCTTCGATTACTGCTTCGCGATAGTCGCTAGAACTGATAGCTAATTGTTGTCCTCCTTGTGCAATTACTACTTCATCTATCGAATATGCTGTAGCTGCATCAGCAGATGCGACTGGAATAAGTGCCGTTGTAGCTAAAGCTGCTGCTAGAGCTGCTTTTGACAACGTATTAAATGGTTTTTTCGTCAAGTTTTTCACCCCATAGTTTTATCGTCTTGCTTAGTAAGTATTAATATGGGCACAAAGATGGTAAACCATCTTTGTGCATAGTTGCTTAAAATTATTTCTTTACGATGAAAGAACCTGCGTTAATTTGTGCTTCAGTAGCTTCAGATTGTGGAACAGTTACATAGTAACGATCTGCGTTCGCATTACTTTGAACGAAGTTGTACGTTTTGTTACCAATTTTCAATTCATAAGAAGTACCTTGTAGGTTTGGAGCTAACTGAGACTTAAGGAATGAAGCCAAGTTGCTTCCTAGGCCGTCAGACTGGATTTTGTTTGATGCACCGATTGTATTGAAGTTCACTGTTGCACCCGCCTCATTAACTGTCACTGCTACAGTTGCAATCTTAGTGATTGAACCATCAGTTACGCTAACAGTAACGTTAGCTGTACCTTTACCAACTGGAGTGATTACTAGGTTATTGTTTGTTGTAGTTGCAGTAGCAACTGTAGCGTCGCTAGTAGATGCTGCACCTGTTAAATTCAATGGTAAGTTGTTGTTGCTTGTAGCTAAGTCATTAGCAGTTAATGTAACTGTTGCACCACCAACTGTAAGTGTTTTAGCAACTGCTTTCACAACTACGTCATTTGCATTTCCAGGAGTTGTTGTTCCGTCATTCTTACCAGCGTTGTTCACTTCTAGCTTGATCACGTGTTTACCGTCTGCACCTTTAGTAAATGTAATTACATCGTTTTCACTAATGTAATCTTTGAATACTGAAAGTGGAAGATTTGTGTATCCTGTAGCAGGAAGAGCACCGATATTGCTGTTCAAGATTGAAAGATCAGCATTTTCGAAGTTAATAATTCCAGCATAGCCTTTTAGCTTCAATGTGTTTTTGCTTACGTTCGCCCACTCAACAGTTGCACCAGGTGCGAATGCAGGGATTCCGTCAGCAAGAATAAATGTAGCTTGTAGTGCTTTAGCAGTTACATATTTATTGAAGTCACGGTTGTCAGTAGCTGCACCGTTATCATTGCTTGCGTTGAACTTATCAACTGTAACGAAAGAAGGTGTTACGACAACTGTTGCTGGTTGATCTGCATTAGCAGCAGAGATATTCAATGCTGTTTGCGCTTTTGAAGTCACGCTAGCTGTAATTGTAATGCTACCGTACTCTTCGATGCGGTAGTTTGCAGTTACATTTTTGTTGTCTTGTGTCTTATAAGCTGCATTTGGAACGTTTACTACGATCGGCTGACCGCTTGTGTTACGAATCTCATAAGTCATTTTACCTTCTAGATTCTCAAGCTCTTCACCGCTTTGGTTAGTCAATGCGAACAAGTAGTTAGCAACGTCATCGCCACGCTTGATATTTTGGTCAGAAGTTTTACCTTCAAGAGTCAACTTACCGCCAATTACGCGCTCGTACTGGAAGTTAGTTGCTGGTGCTTTGAAGAATGGCTCGCCTTCTTCAAGAACGCCTGATTGGTTGTTTTCAGAAGTGTTTTGGTCGATCCATACTACTGGTGTTCCTACATCACCTTTTGCTCCGTAAAGAACAAATTTCGCTTCACCTTTAGAGTCCAACTTGATTTTCGCTTGTTGGTTGTTCTTCGTGAAGTCATATAGCGCATCACTCTTATCTACGTTTGCAAATTTCGCGTTAGAGTTAGTTGATACGTTGCGATCCATGATTTCATCAAGTGATACGTTTACTAGACCGTTAGCGTATGCTTTTCCGTCTTTATCGTTAACCTTGATAGAATACTCACGACCGTTAAGTTTAGAGCCATAAACTGCAGCTGCTTCTTCTTCACCGTCACGAGTTACTGTGATCTGGCTTTGAAGTTGCGCACCTTCAAACTTCACTTTTGGAGCAGTAACTGTTAATTCAGTTGACTCCCAAAGTCCGTTTGCATAATCTAATGTATCTGTACCTGAACCCCATCCAGTGTTACCTGTGTAGAATCCAGCACGTGATCCGTCAACGAATACTGCAGGTGTTACAGAAGTGTTTGTTCCAGAAACGATGAATGTCGCTTTACCTTCTGAATCTGTAGTGATCTGGATTGTTTCTTTCAGACCAGTAGAAGTTTGGTAAGGTGTTACCGTAATACCTGTAGCAGGGTTTGTTACTGTAGCTTTAGAAATTGCATTGAATGGTACGTTCAAGTTTTCAACGAATGTTACATTCAACTTTCTGTTAGCTAGAGGTTGACCTGTTTTAGGGTCTTTGTAAATTGCTGTGTAAGTCTTCTTTACACCGTTAGCAAGTACGTTTCCAGCAGTAGCTTTTGACTCTTCAATTGTAAGGATTGTTTCTTTACCCCAGTAAACTGTAGCGAAGTCACGTAGTTGTGGTGCTCCAGTTGGGTATACTGTGATGCTGTCTGCGTCAGGAGAGTACTGTGTATAAGAATACGTAGCAATACCTTCTGCATTTGTCATTACTTCAACAACCTGGTCTTTGTTCAATGAACCAAGTGGTGCGTCGATGTTGAATGTTACAGGGATACCTGCAGTTTTTTGACCAACGTCAGCTGAAAGAATTACTTGATCTCCAACTTTTGCTTGGTTGTTACCAGCAGTCAACTTGATAGAAGTTGGTACTACTGCTTCGATACCAGTGAATGTACCGATTTCTTTGTCGTTCATTGTTACTGTGTACTTTTCTCCACCTTTTTGAGATGCAGTTGTCAATACTACAGTTTTGTCATCTGTTTGTTTAATTGCAGCGTTAGATACAGTCAATCCGTTGATTGTGAATTTCAAAGAGTCGATGTTGTCAACTTTTTCTTTGAATGTTACTTCAACAGTTGTGTTGTTCACGCCAGTAACTTTTGCTACGCCGTTTGCAGTCGTGCCGCCAGTTACTTTAGAGAAATCAGTGTTAGCTGTTTTGTAGACAAATGTAGCGAACTGTCCACGAGTTGTTGTGCTTTTCGGGTTGAACTGAGGTGCAGCTGGGTTTGTGATGTCGAAGAAGTCTAGAACGTCGATTGCAGGACGTGCTTCAGCTTTCGCTTTGCCTAGGTCTGTAACGTCTTTCTTGAAATCTTGTGCTTTCACATAAGAAACTAGGTCAATGTCATGTACGCGGTCGAATGCACGAACAAGAACGATTGCCATGTTTTCACGAGTGATGTCGCCTGATGCATCTAATGTACCGTCTGGTTTACCAACGAATAGTCCGTTATCATAAACTAGTGCAGACATTTTTAGAAGCTCGTCGTTTGAAGTAGTCTTTAGGTCTGCAAAACGTGGTTTCGTTTTGTAGTCTGTTGGTACTTCATACCCTTTTGAAATCAACCATTTACCCATCAATTTTACTACGTCAGAACGAGTA
Source organism: Sporosarcina sp. PTS2304 (assembly GCF_003351785.1). Classification (GTDB taxonomy): domain Bacteria; phylum Bacillota; class Bacilli; order Bacillales_A; family Planococcaceae; genus Sporosarcina. Next base: position 3,426,242 of record NZ_CP031230.1, on the reverse strand, counting down.
AGTGTTTTGTTCGGCTTGAATGTGCCGTCCGGGTATCCAGTGATAACACCTGCTTCAGATAGTGCGTTGATCGCCTCTTCGTGTGTGTTGCCTTTTGTGTCGCTGAAAGTTGCAGCGCTTACTACTGGTGCTACTGCTGATGCTACTAATGCAGCTGAAGCAGCCCCTACTACAAACTTGCGATATTTCGTTGGTTGGTTAGCCATTGAATAATTTCCTCCTTAAGGTCTCTCTGTTTTTGCCTGTTACTACCTATGTATGAAAGTAGTAGGCATTACAAGTAAAGTATAGATAAGAACTGGTAAAATGTCAATTGAATCTTAGATGTTTACTAGTCTCATGTCCTATAACGGCGATTTATTTTTGCCGCATCTTCTATTCTATAGAAACAATAATAGAATACAAGTATTTTCCAACATAAATTAAAAAAAGGTACTTTCAGCAATGCATAGGAAATTTGCATACAAAAAGGCTTGAACAGATGGGAACTGTTCAAGCCTTTTTGTTAGCGGTCAACCAACCGTAACGCTTTGCACATGTGTGCTATATTCAATGAGGAAATTACCCTTACACTTTCGTATTCTATCACCTATCTTAGTAGATTACAAGATTAGGAAACTATAATACCGTGCATTATTTACTTACTTCTTCCTTACACTTCTTACTTCTTCTTGTACACTTCTACGAGAAATTTCGGCAAGTTCATTTGTCGTTTGATTCTGCTTGGTTCTAGTAGGAGTCTATAGAACCATTCCGCTCCCGCTTTTTGGAATGCGGCAGGTGCGCGTTTAATATTGCCCGCCAGCACGTCGAATGATCCGCCTACTCCTTGAAACAACGTCGGATGCAACTGGTCGCGGTATTGTTCAATCCATTGCTCTTGTTTCGGTGATCCCATCGCTACGAATAGAATATCCGGCTGTGCAGCGTTAATCGTATCGAGCACGACTTGAATGTCTTTTTCGTAGCCGTGCTGGACGCCGGCGATGTGAATGGACGGGTGGGTCATTTGCAGTTTCGCGGCCGCGGCTTCTGCAACTCCAGGCTTGGCACCGTAGAGGAAAATTTTCTTCCCTCTAGCGGCGGCTTCTTCTACGATGCGATCCATCATGTCGATTCCCGTCACGCGGGAGCGGATGTTGCCTTTGTTGAGCTTCGATGCCAGAATGACACCGATGCCATCCGGGATTTGGAATTCTGCCCGGTTGAGCAATGCATGTAGTTCTGGATCTTCTTTTGCTTTCATGAGTTTTTCGGGATTGATCGCCACGACGAGCGATTTTTTCCCTTCCTCTATATTGGCAAATACTTTTGGAATGAGTTCATCATAGTTTTCGGTATTGACGGAAACACCTAGTATTTCTTCTTTCATGTCGTCAGCTGTCCTTCTTTTTTGCCGTCACCTAGTTTGAAGTAGCGGTACTCGGCTCGCTCCCAGTGATCTGCGTTGAGTGCATTTTTTGCATCGAACATAATCGGTCGCGGTTGCTTCGTCTGCAAGCTAGCTGGGTCGAGTTGCTTGAATTCGTCATGGTCAGTAGTTAATAGAAGAAGATCCGCATTTTCGACAGCTTCTTCAATCGTTGCCGTTTGTGTCGGATGCTGTAGTTCTTTAATGTGCGGATCGAATGATGTGACAGTAAGTCCTAGTTGCTCTAATGATTCGATCACTTTTGTCGCCGGGCTTTCGCGCATGTCGTCTACATTCCCTTTGAACGCCAATCCAAGAACCGCCACTGTGCCATTTTCGATACCGTATTGTTGTAATAACGTTTGTGCACGTTTCGCAGTGTACATCGGCATACCGTCGTTTGTTAGACGTGATTTTTTGATAATGTCTGCTTTGTCCGGTGCGAGTTCGACTAAGAACCACGGATCGACTGCGATACAGTGACCGCCTACGCCTGGGCCTGGTGTATGGATGTTGACGCGTGGGTGGAAGTTGGCAAACTTGATCGCTTCCCAAATGTCCACGTCGATCGTCTCTGCAATTTTCGCAAGTTCATTGGCAAATGCGATGTTGACGTCACGGTACGTGTTTTCCATTACTTTGACGAGTTCTGCTGTTGTCGCGTCTGTTAAATGAATGGTTCCTTGGACGAACGCTTGGTACAGCTCTTTCGTCATTTCTGCTGATTTCGGATTAATGCCGCCTACGATCCGGTCATTGTTGACGAGTTCTTCGAAAATCTTGCCTGGAATGACGCGCTCCGGTGAATGAGAGACGAATAGTTCTTCGCCTAGAATCAAGCCCGTTTTACGCAGTTCCGGCAACATGATGTTTTCCACTGTTTTCGGTGGCACGGTCGATTCCAAAATGACGAGTGCGCCTTTTTTGACGAATGGTACGATCGATGCGGTCGCTTGTCGGATGAACTCGAGATTCGCTGTGTTGTCCGGGTTGATCGGGGACGGTACTGCGATAATGTACGTATCCGCTTCGACCGGTGTAGTAGATGCGGTAAAGTGCCCTTCATCTACCGCTTGCTCAAGACGTTGTTGCAGACCGTTTTCTTCTATATGTAGTTGCTTGTTGTTGATCAATTGTACGACGTGTTCGTTTTTATCGACACCGTATACCTGCAGACCGCTATTAGCGAACATGACGGCCGTCGGAAGACCGATGTAGCCTAGGCCTACTACGCATAATTTCTTTTCCATGGGTGTATTACCTTCGCTTTCTCATTTCGTCTTATTGTTGACATCTATATAGTATAGCAAGTTATCGAGCGGTCTACCAATTTATTTCACTGCCTTTTGCACAGTGTACGGTGTGTACGTGCCTTGAATGACGTTTTTGCCGTTCGTCCCTTGAATTCCCGGGTGGACGATGAGCATATACTCCCCGCCCAGCTGCATCGGAGTCGCTGGCTGGATCGTCATCGTTTTCGCCCCCACTTGCTTTTTGCTTGTACGTATAGAGACGCTGCCGAATTTGATAAGTTCCATCTTATTGAACTTTTCAGCCGGACCAAAGTTCATCGCCTGCGTAAATTCAATGTTAAATGTCTTACGCTGCGGAACATCTGTCGGCCCCTCAATAAATTTATAGTTTTTCGCCACTAAGTCCGCCATGACGAGCCGCTTATGCATGCCGGTCTGTTCTGTACCGGGCTTCATGTAGATCGTCGGCTTGACTCCTTTATGTTGCACGGGCGTTCCTTTAGGTCCTGTGTAATGACCAGTCGTCAATTTCAACGCTCCGCCATTTTCAAGTTCGAATAGTGATTGAACGCTACCTTTTCCTTTCGTCGTCTCCCCTACTACGACTGCCGCTTCCTGATCTTTCAAACTGACCGCCACGATTTCTGACGCGGAAGCAGAGTAGCGATTGACGAGAACGTATGTGTCAGCCGGGAATGTGTTTTTCGCCGGTACCGCCTTAGCATGTTCTGTACCTAGGCGCGTTTTTAAGCTATAGGCCATTTTCGCTTTCGGGAAAAAGCCGAGTAATTGTTCGGCACTCTCAACATACCCACCTCCGTTGAAACGCAAGTCGAGCATCAATTTTTCAGCACCCTGACTTTTCAGGCGTGCCCAGTGTGTGTTGACGTCTTCTAATAGATGCGCGGAGAACGTTTTGATTTTCAAATAACCGACGTTGCCGTATAGCATATGGGATTGTACATTGTCTGTATTCATAGGTGCAGCGAGCGTGGCGACTTGTGTAGCCGAATCCGCACGTGCGTATTGGTTTAAGTAATCATTGTACTCAGCAGGCGTTAAGTAGACGGAGTATTCGTCTAGCTGATTAATGATTTCACTAAGCGTCGTTGCCTGTCGGATATTCGTTGGCTGTTGTCCGTAATAATAAATTTCGACAATTTCTTTCACTTCATCTAGCGTGGCGGCTGAGGTTGTTGGTGCCAGGCAAAGCCAGACGATGACGGTCGCTGTAGCTAGTAGTGTTCGTTTCATAGCGCTTCCTCCTTTAGCAATTCGTACTGTCTATTGAGGATACATGTTCCTATGCACATGTAGTGCCGGCTTCGAATAGCTGGTGTATACCACCTTGGAAATATTGCTCCTTACTGACCATTGCTAATTTTTGTATGTACTCTTTCACTATACCCTAATCAGTCTCAATTAAGCGATTTGCCTTGAATTATTTTTTCGAATATAGACTGACCCAGTAAATAGTTCCTTCTTTATCAGTCGCTGTCCCCGCTCCAATATGCGTAAATACCGTACATAACACATTTTGTTCATTGCCTGACTGCGCTGCCCACGCATCAGTAATTTCCTTTGCGTCGTCAAAACCCATCCCGATATTTTCACCAAATTCGATATAGTTGTAGTCGAATTTCTTGAGCATTTCTGCTGTGGTTCCGTACGTCGGGGAAATATGCGTCAGTTCCCCCCGCTTCGCTAGGTCTTCTGCTTTTGCTGCAGCAATTCGGTTAAGAGCTGGATCGGCTTGCAACTGCGACACTTTTGCTGCTTTCCGTTTCGCATTAATGGCGATAATCGTTTGTGCCGCTAGTGACGGTTGTTCGGGTGTTGGCTTTGGTGGTTCTGGTGTTGGCTTGGGTGGTTCGGGTGTCGGCTTTGGTGGTTCGGTTGTTGGCGGTGAAACTTGTTTTTTATCTACATAAGCTTTCTTGTTTTTGTCGTAGACGATTTGTCCTTCTTTGCGTTTGTCGTCAAATTCCATCGTCCGGTATAAGAAAGCGGCCATTTGCGCACGGGTGACCGGATGATTCGGTTTGAACTGTGCGCCCGGGCGTGTAGTCGTAATGTTCAGTTCAGCGATCGTAATGATGTATTCGTAGGAGCCGTTGGATTTTTCTACGTCCGCGAAACGAATGAAATCATTGTCATCGGTAATAATGTTGTAGCCAAGGACTAGTAGTTTCGCCATTTGCCCGCGTGTCAACGGAGCGTTCGGCTTGAACTTTTCTTTATTAGCAAATAAGCCTTTCTCCGTAAGCGCGCGAATATATTCGTACGCCCCGTTTTCCATCGTGACGTCGGTGAAGTTCATACGATAAGCATGACTCGGCTTCGCCCCAATCGCGAGCGCTATCATTTTAGCTGCCTGGGCGCGAGTGACCGGTTTATTCAGACGGTATGTATTGTCAGCATAACCATTGATAATTTTATGTTTCGCCATGTACGTGATGGCTTCGTATGCATAGTGATCAGCGGGCACGTCTTTGAACGTAGTCGCTCCGGCCGCTTGAATCGGGGGCGGAATGGATACGGTCGCTGCGATTGTGAGTGCGGTTGCGCTGATGAATAGTTTGTTAGTTTGGGTGAGTTTCATGGACTAGGCCTCCTTTTGTTACGAGTATACTGGATTTGCCGAGGGTTTTGTGGGTTTTTGTAGGGCTTTTAGATATTTTTTTGATTTTATTTTGGGTGTGGGGGTTCTATGAGCGGAAGTGGGTGGTCTATGAGCGGTTGGGGACTTTCTATGAGCGGGGTGGGTGGGGCTATGAGCGGTTGGGGACTTTCTATGAGCGCGGAAGGTGGGGCTATGAGCGGATGGGGACTTTCTATGAGCGCGGAAGGTGGGGCTATGAGCGGATGGGGACTTTCTATGAGCGCGGTGGGTGGGGCTATGAGCGGTTGGGGACTTTCTATGAGCGCGGTGGGTGGGGCTATGAGCGGTTGGGGACTTTCTATGAGCGCGGTGGGTGGGGCTATGAGCGGTTGGGGACTTTCTATGAGCGCGGTGGGTGGGGCTATGAGCGGTTGGGGACTTTCTATGAGCGGCGTGGGTCGTTCTATGAGCGGTTGGAGACTTTCTATGAGCGCGGAAGGTGGGGCTATGAGCGGTTGGGGACTTTCTATGAGCGCGGAAGGTGGGGCTATGAGCGGATGGGGACTTTCTATGAGCGCGGTGGGTGGGGCTATGAGCGGTTGGGGACTTTCTATGAGCGCGGTGGGTGGGGCTATGAGCGGTTGGGGACTTTCTATGAGCGCGGTGGGTGGGGCTATGAGCGGTGAATTTTCATTGAAAAAAAGAAGTGCATGTGGAGATTATGCACTTCTTTCATTGTTTCTAGATTTAGAGTGAGAGGTTGGTTGGATTGTTGAGGAGTTCTGGGGAGAGATGGTAGACTGCGTATCTTTTTTTGCCTGATAGTTGGGTGAATGGATTGGCTAGGAGGCGCTTGACGATGTGGCGAGAGGGTGTGTTGCTGAAGTGTCGGAATTGGCGGTTGGTGAGTTGGGCGCCTTCGATGCAGTACCAGTCTTGCAGGGCGGCTAAATGCGCAATGGGGTCTTGATGGTTACAGGTTAGGCATCGCCATTTTCTAGATTGCCAGCGCATGCTTAAGCGATTGCAGTTTGGACAGGCTATGCCGGATGTCAGTTCTTTTGTGGTGAGATCATATTTTTCTGTGAGCGGAAAAGGTTCGTATTCACGATGGGCATTTTTGAGCTCGTTGGCTAGTCGATGAATTTGTTCAGGGGTTAGAAAGTCAGGCTGCATGTTTAGTATGCGGAGTTTGTTTGGGATTTCATAGGAAAATGCGATGTTGCTGGCAGCGAGGTTTTCAATCGTTAGTTCATTTCTATAGGCAAATACGACATACTCCATGAGCGGAATTTCAATATTTCTTTGTTGTAACCAACGCGTGAAGAAGTGTTTTTTACGTTCTAATTCAGCAAGTGGACTTTTGAGAACAGTTCGTTGTCCAGTTGCGGATTCGCGTATAAATTGTGTGGGGTTTTGTTTGATGTGAAGTTTGCCGGCGATGTTTTTGATTTCGAATAGGATGATGACGCTCGGTGTGATTAAAATAGAGTCCATTTGAAAGTATGATTGGTCTTGTTTTAGGTAAAGGTCGTGGAGTATGGCGTGTGGGTAGGGTGGGATGAATTCGCGCAGATAGTAATCAAATTCTTTCTCCCCTCCGAATCCCGCTTTTCCGTTGTAGAAGTCCGAGTGGATTTTTTCATACTTTTCGTGGGTCATTGGCAGTCGTTTTAATAGAGCGTGTTGGCCGATAATTAATTTGGGTAGCGCGCGCGTTTTGTAGATCATTTCTTTCCTCCTGTTCTGATGGTTTTGGTTTATTTCATTATAACAAAGAATTTAGATTGTGGGGATTTTTGGAAGAATTCAATTTTGAATGGATTTTGGAGGGAGAATTGATTTTTGGGGTGGGATTTGAGGGGAGAATTCAATTTTGGTAGTTGGTTGAAGGATTTGGAAGTGAATAAATTAGTAAAATGATTCTATTGGCCTATATCGTAGAGATGTTTTCTTTTGGATTAAGTTATGAATGTGTATTTTTTGTGTGAGGAGTTTGGTGTTATGAGCGGTAGCGAGCTTTCTATGAGCGCGAGCGACAATTCTATGAGCGGATGTACGCTTTCTATGAGCGTGAGCGACAATTCTATGAGCGGATGTACACTTTCTATGAGCGCGAGCGACACTTCTATGAGCGGATGTACGCTTTCTATGAGCGTGAGCGACACTTCTATGAGCGGATGTATACTTTCTATGAGCGCGAATGACACTTCTATGAGCGGATGTACACTTTCTATGAGCGCGAATGACAGGTCTATGAGCGGATATATACTTTCTATGAGCGTGAGCGACAATTCTATGAGCGGATGTACACTTTCTATGAGCGCGGACACTCCCTCCACTCAAGACGACACAAAAAAACTGCCCACAAGTGGTGGGCAGTTTTTAGCGTTTGAATAAATAGCCAGCGTATGTTTTCCAGTGGGTTTCTTTCCATTTGTCCCAGCTTGGTACTTGGAGTGGGAGTGGGTGGAAGACGCGCTGGTTGTCTAGGTAGCTGTCTAGGTTGTCGTTGTGTAGAGCGATTACACCTGGTTCGATTCCGCTTGTAAGGATGGAGCGGTTGAGTTCGGTGAATGGCGTGTCAACGGTGCGTAGGATCGCTCGGCCGTTTGTGTCAAGTGTCCAAATTTGGGCACGGTCGTTGTGTTTGTTGAGTAGCCAGTTGGATTGGATGCTGGCTGCTTCGTTTGCTTCATCGGTTTGGATGAAGGTGTTGACGTTGGTGCCGAATGGTAACTCTAGTTGTTCGTTTGATGGTGCGATGCGTACTTCGTAATAGGCGAGCGGATTGGATTTCTGCGTGTTGCCCAGTGACTTGTAAGCTTTTAACCATTTGTCATCTTTTGCGGATACTTTCGCAACCGAAATTACGACACCGTCTAGTGTAGAAATTTCGGTTGGGTAGTCCGGTTGGATGCGGTCGCGAACTTCAGCGAGTTTTCTTTCTTTCGCTGTTTGTGTTTGAACGGGTGCTCCTGGTGGCGGTGTGCCGTCATTTAATGTGCCGTCCGGATTGGTGATGGCTCCGTCTGTTTGAGTAGTGGTGCCGTCTGGGTTCGAAATGGTTCCGTCGGGATTCGTAATGGAGCCGTCGGGATTGTTGATTGTGCCGTCCGGATTAATTACGCTACCGTCGGGATTCGTGATTGAACCGTCCGGATTTAATGTTCCTTCTGAATTTGGTGTATTTTCAGGAGCTGTTTTGGTTGTTGTATCATTCGGTTCGTTCGGCTTTGAAAGCGTGCCGTCCGGATTTGTGATTGAGCCATCTGGGTTGTCCATTGAACCGTCGGGATTGCCTGATGTGCCGTCAAAGTTTTCTTCACCTGGCTCTAATTTGACTGGTGGGATTTTCCCTTCATCCCCCGTATTGAGGCCGTCAAATTGTTCGTCGTCGATTAGTACGTCACGCGGTGGTGTTCCGTCGGCTGAAACCGCTACTGCTTTTTGGTTCTGTAGCATGCCTACTGCGTCCGGTTGTTTAGCTGGCAATGGCGGAATGAATGGTGTGCGGATCGAGTCGTGTTGAATCGTTACGAGTTCGCCCGGTTCGACTTTCGGCCATTCTTTGTCCAGTACATACGTGACAATCGTTTGGTCTGTGCTGTATATATCGACGGATGGCGTGTCGCGATTGATTTTCACCACGTAGCCGCTTACTGGAGTGGTCATAGCTGTTTCTGATGGCAGTTCAGCAATTTTCGAATCCAGTGTCGCTATCTCGCGTTGCACTTTTGCGAGATCACGTTTTGCGTCCGCAATCGCTTGAGAGAATGTCCCTTCTTCGATCACTTCTACGTCTACATTAAGGTTGACACGTACTTTATTTTCATCATTTGAATCATAGTAATCATTCTTGCGTTTTGAACCGCCACTGATCGACTGCTCGTACTCTAGATCACTAATCGTCTGACTAATGGCAGAAGATTGGTTTTGCAGAGCTGTTAATTCGGCGTTGAGCTGTGTGCGCTGTGAATCGACGTCATCGACTTTTAGCGAAGCGAGTTCCGCACCCGCATCCACAGACTCCCCTTCTTGAACGAGCCAAGAATCTAGCGTTTGTCCTTCTTTTACATAAATCGTATGCAAGTCTTTCGGTGCGATGAAGCCTTCTTTTTCAAGATCTTTCGTATAATTGTCTGTAACGAGTCGCTCATAGTCGCTAATGTAAACGGATTTCGGAATATCGCTTTTATGAGAGAATACGAGCAACATATTTAACGAAATAAACGCAGTAATGAGGACCGCTACGATGAGGTTTTGTGATTTCATCATTTATAGTCCCCCTATCATTAGTAAGTTCAGTAGCTTGTCAATCGGAATGAAGCCTCCGAGTGCTGTAATGAGCGCGAATGCTACTTGCAGTGCGATCAATAACCAGATCGTGTTTTTGCGCACTTCATTGTGTATTTCTCCAAAATCATATTCATCTTCTTCTACTTTATAGAAGCTGATGAATCGATACTGCAGCGCTACGATAAGTGCGGAGAAAATCGTTAATTGATTGACGAATAAAATAATGTACCAGTTTTCAAGAAACGTCATCGCCAGCGGTCCGAACGAAAGAATCGATACCGTTGCCACCTTGCCCGCCACTGCGAAGACAAGGAAGTTTATGAGTTTTTCAAATAATAATAATCCTACCACGACTAACTGCAATTTTAGTAGTGGTTTGAAGGGGATATTCGTGATCAAGCTTAAAATCCATGCGACGCCCCAGAAGTGGAATGCCATGTAGACAATGGACCACAGAACCGATCCGAGTAAGGCTACGTATCGACTGATTGTGTAATCGTCGAGTGTGCCGTTTGCCAAAATATATGTCAGCGTGTCCGTATTCATGCCCCACATGCCACGGAGAATGTAGAGGATGATGCCGAAGATGAAGACGCCAAACACACGGCGTTTAAATTGCGTTACCGGTCCTTGCCCTAATTGGTCGGCAAGTCGGTCTGGATATACTAATGAGCGCCAATAACCGTAAGTAGAATGCATGTGTACTTCTCCTTTATCTCCAACTTGTTCATTCGAATGTTATCAATTTCTATCTCTCTTACTTTATCAAAAAATGACGAATTTGCAACGAATGTCTCGCATTGCGAGCGAATTTGGTAGAAGTTGTGAGTTTTACTTGAACGGAGAGAGGTGGAGAAAGCGTTGTTGGATGAGGTGAGGCTGACTTGGAGTGTCATGCGGCTTGCGCTTCCAGACGATACGCTTTCCGGAGGGGGCGCGGCGGACCTGATCCTCCCGGAGTCGATCGTCTGTAAGCTTCAGCCGTCTTTGTGTAGGCAAGACAGTTTGATCACTCTTTGTATATGGTGAAAGACCAACTAAATAGACTTGTCTGATACAATGCGACCGTTTTTGAAGTTAAAAAGCGGTGACGTGTTGCTAGCTACTATGACTGTTTCGACGAATTGAGTGGAAAAAGAAATGACTCTATATGCACTCAATCAGGCAATCCATAGCTCAATCCACACTGTTCAGGAAGCGTAACTTACCATACTTAATTTCTGGACGAACACTAACTGGCTTCCCGACACAAACTCAAGGATTCTCCCGGAAGAACCGGCGACTCTGGGAGGATCAGCGTGACAGGCGTAATCGCCAACGCACTTTTGGCGAGTCCGCCGCGCGCCCTCCAGAAAGCGTCCGGTTCTGCAGGGAGAATCCTAGCACGTACACTCTTTTTCTGCACTATACAGGAGAAGTTACTTATCCTACCTCAATTTCTGAACGAACACCAACTGACTTCCCGACAAAAACTCAAGGATTCTCCCGGAAGAACCGGCGACTCCTGGAGGATCAGCACGACAGGCGTAATCGCCACGCACTTCTGGCGAGTCCGCCGCGTGCCCTCAGGAAAGCGTCCGGTTTCTCTCGGGAGAATCCTAGCACATACACTACTTTTCTGCACTGGAGAAGTCACTTACCCCATTCTAACTTCTGTCCGTGCACCAACCAAAGTCCTGACTAGCCTAGTTCCAACTATTCATTTAATTATCTGAATGTTTTTAAATTAACAAAATAGGTTATAATTAGAAATGTAACGAGGCAATACGTGTCAAATACATAAAAGGAGTGGTGAGCGATGAATTTGGATAAGACGATCGAGTTTACGTGGCAGGATTTTGCATTAGGTCTTGGAGGATCGGCAGTATTTGTAGTAGCGCTCCATTTTCTAACGTTATGAAGACAGTTGATAGACGATTTTCACCTAAATAAAAACACCTCTGTTTTGACGCATGAGCCATGCGCTTATAACTGAGGTGTTTTTTACGTGATCATTATCAAATTAGCCGCAGTCCTTCCGTCAACTCCTTAAACAAGAGTCGGTTTTTCGTTTCGAGTGCGTAATCTACCATTCGTTCCCAATTATCTCGCTCCAACTGCTCCACTAATCCGTCTGCTTCCCGCATATTCTCTTCCTGTAGATGGCCTTCCAATTCCATCGCTCCTTCGAGTATAGTCGACAAATGCAAATGTAAATCGGAAACTAGCAACAATTGAAATAGTGGGATCTTAATGAACCGATGCCCACGTTGAAAAACGAATACCTCTGCTAAGTTTTCAATCTGCAGACTTTTTGTATTGATGATTATTTCTTTTCCTTCGGCCGGGATGAACTGAAATACTTCGTCGTCTCGTTTGATCGAAAAATATTGATAGGCGAATACAAGACGTAAGTTGAATTCTTCTTTCCTAGTAAAAAATGGCTTGATCCGCTGTATGAGCAGCATGTCTTCTCCCTCCCTTTTCATAAATACCATGACATGTATCGTTGCCGCCAAAGGCTTCGAATGACTATGAGAGTTTGTTCCCTCAAATCATTTGAATATTCCGACTACTATTAATATATCACAAGTTGGAGGGTTTTGTGCATGATATGAGTCTAGATGTACTCAATATGTCAAGTTTTTTTGAGGTTTTCATGCATATTCAGCAGTTTTGCATTATGTAAGGGGTAATTCATTACTAATTTAAGCGATCCGACCGAAAATTGATTCGAGCACCGAAGATGTATAATAGAGACTATTTCATTTCGGATCGCAAGCATTTATTTTACAGCAATGAAAGATTTCCGCAGGGGTACATAGTGGATTCTATCCGACTCTAGCTTCGCGATGATTTTCTTGCTTATGTCCACCGCGCACTGATTATACGTAAAACAGATCCGATCGTTTGCGTAATAAATAATTACTTGCTTAAACAGCATTTCAAAACAGACTACATCATATAAATAAAACACCTTCCCTTCATTATCATGCACCATTTTCTCTGCACATTGTTCTAGGGCTTGTAAAAAAGATAAGTCTTTGAACAGCTTGTGCCGACGATCATCTAAATGAGCGCGTAATTGAGAAATATGTAACATCAATTGAATTTTGTCTATTGTTTTCACCTCCCACTCTTTCACCTACTTAATTTTCTCATATTTCCTTAAAAAAGGGATTTACTTGCCGAATCGGTAAAAAAAGTTGCCTAATCGGCATTTTTCGAGAATCTACTCTTTTTTTCTTATACGATGGCGAGAAAAATGGGTGATGGAATATGAGTTTTGGTTCGCAATTGCGTGAGTTTCGCGAGGAGTATTTGCATATTACACAAAAACAGATGGCGCAAGATTTGGGTGTAAATCCAGGAACCATCTCACGGTATGAATCAGATGAACGAGAGTTCCCAATTGAACAGCTTAAAGTCGTGAAGGAACTTTATCGTATTCCGGATGAGATGTTCTTGGCTATTCTTTTGGAGCGTCCGTTGAAAACAGTACGATCAGGGAACGGTTTGCGAACGCTGGATAGTACAAGCGATTATGCGAATCGTTCAGCAGACTCTGTGGTGGAAGAACAGTACATGCGTGACATAATGGCAATTGCAGAACGAATGGCACCGGAAAACCGTGCGTTATTTTTTACCGGCTTACAAAGTTTTATTCAACTGTACAAAAACCAATTAGACAACTAACTCAGAATCTTCATATGGCTTCCTAACCAGTAGCAATGGGACAGAAAAAACGCTATAATGGGAAGAATGCTTTATGAAGGAGTGGATTCGGTGCAACTGACGATCGAACGAATAGCTACTATGCACGAAAATGAAATTAAAGAGTTCATGAATCATATTAAACATACATTTGCGCCATCGATTCCACAACAAGCGGACACTGTGCGTAAAGCGGCTTCCCTCGTCCGCATGAATGCAGTCGGTGCTTATCGTTATACTGAAAGCGAACAATCGATTATGGCGAATATTTCCGGAACCGAGTCTGAATTTGCGCGTTTGTCATTCCAGACGATGGAACCTTATTGCACATGCTTACATGATAGCTGGTGTGCACATCAGATTGCGGTCGTTTTTCATTTATACGCCCAGTTTCATTCGCTGTCGGATTGGTTGCATGCTTGGCGGCAATCAGGAACCGTACAAACCCAATTATCAATTTCTGAGCGCACGCCGGAAGCTTGGATTACAGCGCTGTCTACGCTAGTTCAGCCTCTTTCTGAACTAGATCATAAAGATGGGCCGACCGGATTTTTGCATTATGTCTCTAAAATTGAACAGCAAAAGACGCGGCTTTCTCCATTTGAATGGGAATGGAAGCCGCTCTTTTCACTGTACTACCAGCTGACGCTATTACGCGCGGCTTGGCCTTTTTTGCGTCAGGAGTTAGCGTCGAATGATTCCTATCATTACGGCAAATGGCAACTGACGATCTGGCTGAATGAACAGTTATCGGAGTTAAAAGCGGGCATTACACAATTAAGCTCAAAATCTAAATTATTCGAAACAGATGCATTTCATACGAAGTTGAAAGATTTGATCCATTCATTCGCAGTCGAAGAGGAAGGATTATTTTCGAAGCGTTTTGAAGCGTTCCGATTGGTTTATACTGAATTATACGCAGATGAAGTCGATGTAGCGGAGGAGCTTGAACGATTACAACAAGGTGCTGCTAACGACGCCCCATTATTTCGTGCATTCCTTTATTTGACGTCTGGACGTTTTGACGAACTGGATCATGAGCTGGAAACATTGGATCCGACGGCTGTACCGCAGTGGCTCGCTTTTGCGCTGTATGCAAAAGAAGATGAAGACTTTGATATTGTGCAATCCATTATGTTGAAGTTACTGCCCCACTTAGCGGATTATTATCAACAGCTCGCTACACGCAATCGTTCAGCTTTTGCGGAAGAAATTGATGAGTTACTGGCCTTATCAGACGTCTCAGAAGAGCAGCGTGATCAGCTATTTCAATCGTACGGCGCAGAAGCAAATCGCGCCTATGGAAAATTTCTTTTCGAACGGAGCCGGTACGAAGAATGGGCTGCACTTATGCATTTGACTCGCGGATCGATTGATATGATTGACGGATCGCTTTTAAAAACTGCGCTTGCAGAAGATTCGAAAGCTGTGTTTCCACTCATGCATGCGGAAGCGCTGAAATTAGTAAAAGAGAAGAACCGTGATAGTTATCGACGGGCTGTGCGTTTATGGAAGCAAATGAAGACCGCAGCCAAACGTGACGGGCGCAATGAATTCTGGAACCGCTATGTCAATACAGTTCGCCAGCAATTCCCCCGACTGCGTGCACTGATGGAAGAAATGGAGAAAGGAAACTTGCTGCTATGACTGAGTCGAACATTTTGCAACTCGCACTACATTTGACATTAAAGGAAGGATCAGATGGCGGTTTTCTCGTTTCCGCCACTGTCGCAGGAGAAAAAAGAGCTATTGACGCAGATATGCTCGTGTCGTATTTGTTTTATTCTGATGAACAGACGCTCTATGGCATGCTCGTACCGCATCGGGACAATTGGCTGGAAGTGACGGTCGATGAACTGTTGCGATTATTTTCCACTTCCAGCCACCCGTACGTCCACTACGCAGGAGCTACTGCTGAAGACGAAGACATTTTGACTGGAATTCGTGAAGCCGCCACGCTTTGGCAAGATCCAGCGCTATTCTCTTATATTCAGGCTAATGAGGACGGATTGTCTTTTGCTGTTCAGGAAACAGATTTATCTGAGCGAGCAGGGCGTTACATATCGCTTGCGGTGCGTGGACAACTAGCCACTCTTGGCGTGTCGATGGCGGATTTCCCTGTGTTGCTCCCCCACTTCCAGCAATATGGCTGGCCGCATAGCGAAACGACGAAATTCCCGTTCCGCATCGCTCTCCGTTTAACAGAACCTGCTATAGACGAGACCGACTGGTTGCTCGAAACGGTACTGATTAGTGAGCGTGGTGCGCAGTGGACGCCTGCCATTCGTAAAGTGAATAGTTCGATTGAAGAAGCTCTACCTGCTAAGCGAAAACCATATGCACAAGATATTGCCGAACGACAAGCTGAGATGATCGGGATTTTCCGTTCTGTTGAGTTACCTGAAAAAGATCAATTCGTCCACATGTTACTTAACGATGCGCAAGTGCGAATTTTCATTCAGGAAGATTTACCGCTTTGTCAGGCATTCGATTACCCTGTCATCTTACCTGCTTGGCTTAAGACGGTGACGGAGACGAAGTTGAAAATCCGTACGTCAGCCGGTATGCAATCGTACCGTTCCTCCGCCAGTCTCGATCAAGTGCTGTCGTTCGACTGGCAGTTTTCGCTTGCCGGCGAGCAAATCGATCGGGAGCAATTTCAACGGATGGTCGATGAAAATCGTGAATATATCCGTGCAGGTGACGAATGGTTTCATTTAGATCCCGCTTGGCTCAAGAGGATTCGTGAGTTAATGGAACAAGTCGATGACGGGGAATGGACAGTGAAAGATTTACTCTTCCATGAAGTGCCTGAAGAAATTGCGCCAATCCTCGAAGAAGAGGAAGAGGAGGATCCTTTGTTGGCTTTCTCTATGCAGCAATCATTGCGACAAGTGATGACGATGTTACAGGAGAAAAAAGGGTTGCCTGCTGTTCCGGTACCGACGGAGCTACAGGCAGAGTTACGTCCGTATCAGCAAGAAGGCTTCGAATGGCTTCATTTCATGCGGGACAACCAATTCGGGGCTTGCCTCGCAGATGATATGGGACTCGGAAAGACAGTTCAGCTCATTACGTATTTACTTTATGTGCATAATGTACCGGAAACTGATACTCCTTCGCTGATCATTTGCCCGACAAGCGTTATGGGTAATTGGCAGAAGGAGCTCGAACGGTTCGCTCCATCGTTACGCGTCCATGTGCATTACGGGACTAATCGTGCCCGCGAAGAGCAATTTGAGGAGATTCACCGTCAAGCAGACATTGTGCTAACAACGTACGGCACCGCCACGCAAGACGGGGAAATGCTGTCTGCTTATACATTCGCCAGCGTCACAATCGATGAAGCGCAAAACATCAAAAATTTGCAGACGAAGCAGTCGCGCGCTATTCGTAAGCTTCGCGGGATTCACCATATCGCGTTAACGGGTACGCCAATTGAGAACAGATTGTCGGAGCTTTGGGCTATTTTTGATTTTATCCATAAAGGCTATTTGGGCAGTTTTCGCAAGTTTAGCGAAGAGTTTATCGTGCCGATCGAACGGGATGATTTGGAAGCGGAGAAGCGCAAATTACGCTCTCGTATCCAACCTTTCATGATGCGACGGACGAAAAACGATCCTGCCTTACGTTTAAATTTACCGGAGAAGCTGGAGCAAAATGAGTATGTGCCGCTGACGACTGAACAGGCGGCGCTTTATGAAAGTTTTGTTGCGGAGACGAAGTTCAAGCTGGAAACACTTACCGGCTTTGAACGGAAAGGCTTAATTTTAAAGATGTTGAGCCGGTTGAAGCAATTATGTAATCACCCTGCCCTATTCTTAAAAGAACCACCCGCGCCCGCTGCGGAGTTAATGAAACGTTCGAATAAAACAGCGAGAATCGTCTCTATGGCAGCGGAAATCGCATCGAATGGCGAGCAGTGTTTGATTTTCACGCAGTATATCGGTATGGGGCAAATGCTGCGCCAGTGCTTGTCGGAGTTGCACGGAATTGATGTGCCGTTCTTGACGGGCAGCATGCCGAAGGGGCAGCGTGATGCGTTA
This sequence comes from Sporosarcina sp. PTS2304, assembly GCF_003351785.1. Classification (GTDB taxonomy): domain Bacteria; phylum Bacillota; class Bacilli; order Bacillales_A; family Planococcaceae; genus Sporosarcina. The sequence goes on along the minus strand of NZ_CP031230.1, from coordinate 3,408,938 downwards.
GTAGAGGCTTTTCAAAACGGGGAATTCCCTATTTTCATCCTGTCATTAAAAGCAGGAGGTACGGGATTGAATCTAACTCAAGCAAACCATGTATTACACGCGGATCGCTGGTGGAATCCGGCTGTGGAAAATCAGGCAACGGACCGCGCGTATCGAATCGGGCAGACGAAATTTGTACATGTGCATAAGTTTGTTACTGTCGGTACGATTGAAGAAAAGATTGATGAAATGCTCGTAGAGAAAGCTGCGTTATCCGCTGATTTGATTCATTCGAGTCAATGGCTAACTGAGTTGAATGATCGGGAGTTGGATGAGTTGTTGTCGTTTACTTAATATATAGGCCTGTATCTTCTAAAGATACGGGTCTTTTTATGTTTGTTTAGGCTGTGTGGGTAGAAAAAAGGGATTCGTTTTCACAGTTTCCAAGTAATTCAGACGTTCATTCAAATTGGCGATAATACGTATGAGTTGACCAATTTGTTTTTCCAGTCTTTGAACGTCTTCCTGATGCGTCGTTTGGGCAGACGAGGAATCAGGCTGATTGATGAACTTATTTTCCCGCATGGACATTCCCCCTTTCAATTAGTACTGTATGTATTCCAGCCGCTCTTTGGAAGTGGTCTCCGAAGAGCGGTGGATGTGTTGGCTTACATTCTATTCCTATGCTACTCCCAGTGCGAGGGTCCCCTCCCTCTTCACCAGGGATTGGTATGACTTGGCGAATATGCTTGTAGTGTCGTACTTTTTTTAGTTGCTACATGTGTCAGGAATTGATCAGTAGCGTGTGACATGGCGGCGGATGTGCCTTTGCATTCACCTCTCTCTACTACTGTTTTTTAGAAAATTGGAAGAGCTTGTTCTGTTGGCTTTACTTCTTCAAACTGTTTGGACTCTGTAGATGAAGGCGCTGTGTTTTCGGAGTGCTTGGATCGGGCTGATTTCGAGGACAGAAAACGGATTTCATCGCATACTACTTCTGTGATATACACTTTCGACCGATCTTCTCGTTCATAGTTGCGTGTGTGAATACTGCCGCTAACTCCTACGAGCGATCCTTTACCGCAATGACGCACGAGATTTTCAGCAGTTCTTCCCCAGACTGAACATAAAACAAAATCAGTAGCGACTTCACCATTTGCATTTTTGAAGCTGCGGTTGATTGCGAGGACGAATGTGGCGTTCACTCGTCCTGAGGTATGTTCTTTAAGCGTAAGATCTTTGGTGATGCGCCCAACTAAAGCCACTTGGTTCACTAATTGTCCCTCCCTTCATTGGATTGATCTTATCGTATGTCAGATGTTCTTTTTACGCAAAGTGGCAAAATTGAATTTTGATGTCATTATCGGGGGTGTTTTTCAATTTTCATTCGAATGATTTTTCAGCTTTTCGCGATTTGAATGGGTTTTCAGCTGTTGTGATAGGAGGCGTTTTTGAATTCTCATATATTTTGCGTGTTTTATGCTATACTTGGGGAAATTGTACTGAGGTGATTGAATTGAAAACGTTTAAGATGCTTTCAGTGGAGGTCATGCAAGATGACGGTGTCTTGCCATTCCCTCTATATGATGGGATTATTATCAATCAGGAAAACAGCCATAGATTATGGGTGTTGGAACTTTATATTGATGCTAAATACGAAGAGATTATGGAGAAGTGGAGATCGGAGAAAGCCTTGCTGACGGTACGGGTAGTGATTTCCTATCCTGGTAACGAGCCGGCTTCATTCGTCGTGTCGGTGGAAGATTGGCGGCACATCGGGGATCGAATTTCCGTATTAATGAAGGGTCGTCTGAAGCGGGCTCGTTCGAAGTATGCTGAGCATTTATTGGAAGAGTTGCTGGATGAAGGTTTGGCAGGCGATGCGTTGTTGGAGCGTTTTGAGACTGGCATGTGGGATCGTCCGAAATTGAAGCGTGATTTGATTCCCGATGAGAAGAATTAGGAGGAGCTGCTACTTAATTGTGGCGGCTTTTTTTGGTTGAGGTGGTTGGGTGGGTGGTCTATGAGCGCGAGGACGTGGGCTATGAGCGTAACACCGCATTCTATGAGCGCAACACCGTGTTCTATGAGCGCAGCACCGTGTTCTATGAGCGCAACACGCATTCTATGAGCGCAGCACCGCATTCTATGAGCGCAACACGTGTTCTATGAGCGCAGCACCACGTTCTATGAGCGCAACACCACGTTCTATGAGCGCAACACCACATTCTATGAGCGCAACACCGCATTCTATGAGCGCAACACCACGTTCTAAGTCAAGTCCTTGATCTTGTGTAAATTACTTATCCCCTATTGAATGTCACTTCACGGATAGTTCGATTTGCTGTTCCCGCAGGGAGGGGGTACCCCCTCCCTGCGGGAACAGTTTTGTTTTGACTTACCGTAGCGGGCTGCCTTTTTGTAGACGTTCATCCGCCTCCATCAGCACAGCACCGATCAGTCGAAAGGCAGACTGCTCATTTGGAAAAATGCGGATGACTTGTTCTCTTCTTCGCACTTCTTGATTTAAGCGTTCTAGGTGATTGGTAGAACTTGTATAGCGATGATAACGAGAAGGCTCATTTAAGAACTGCGTGGCCTCATCATAGCCTCCCTCAAGAATATCTAACGCTTTTTGAACACGTGGCTCTTTCGCATACTTCTCTACCAGCCGTTCTTTCGCTTCCCGAGCTCCTTCAAGATCAGAGCTCATAAAAATAGTGCGCACGTCCGCCATAAAGGATTTGGCCATTTTTTTCGGTAATGCTTTTAGTAGATTCCGCTTGAAATGGACAGTACATCGTTGCCAAGAAGTCCCGACAAACTCCTGGCTAATCGCCTTCTTGAGCCCCTCATGTGCATCCGAGATGACAAGGTCAGGAGATTGGAGTCCACGTCGCTTTAGACTCTGGAGGAACGACTGCCAAGCTTCGAAACTCTCTGCTTGATCAATTTTCAGCCCCACCACTTCCCGGCGGTTGTCCGTGCTGATCGCCGTCGCGATATAAACTGCTTTGGAAACCACTTTTCGATTCTCACGGACTTTGATATACATGGCGTCCACATGCAAGTAACGATACGTCGTCACATTCAAAGGACGGCTGGCCCATTGGTTGACGATCGGATCGAGCTGGGCAGTCAGTGAAGATACGAAAGATTTAGAAACCGTTTCTCCGCATAATGTCTCGATAACATTCGTCACTTTCCTTGTGGAAACGCCACTGACCACCATCTCTAGCATGGAAAGCATAAACGCCTGGTCCACCCGTGCATATTTTTCAAAAACCGATGTCGAAAAACCACCTTCTCGTGTACGCGGAACTTTTAATTTCACGCGCCCGACAGTGATCATCAGTTCTCGTTCATAGTAGCCGTTGCGATAGTCACGTCGCTCAGCTACTCGTTCATATTTGGCCGTTTCCAAATACTCATCTCTTTCTTTTTCCATATACTCATTTAATATGAGAACGACAGCAGATTTCAGCACGTTGTCCAGATTAGAAGTCATCACCGCTTCTTTTAGTTCTTCCTCGTTTATGTTAAGATAATCAAATAGGGTCATCATCAATTCCTCCTCAATGTGATCGTGGTTGTGAACATTGTAACATAGGGAATTGATGTGGCTCTTTTTCTATTTACACAATTATATGGACTTTATCACGTTCTATGAGCGCGAGGACGTGGTCTATGAGCGCGTCCACACTGCCCTACAAGCGCCTTTCCACCCTTCGCATACTCAAACCCGCCACAACGCCAAAAACGACCCGTGCGCTATGCGGCAGGGGTCGTTTTTGATAGATATGGAGAATCTTCATCGGACTTTTCGATCTTCGTTTCGGAGAACGCCGTCAGGAGCTGTGTCGTTGCCGTTCATTTCTCCTTGCATCGTGTTGTCGTCGCGTGCGCCGCGGTGATTCAGGCCATCGTCGCGATTATTATCCATTTGGTCACGATTGTTTTCTTCGATGATGCCTTTACGATCGCGTTCCATTACCCCGCCATTGTCGCGGTTGTTATCGTCTAAGCCGTCTAGGTTAGGTCCTACACGCTCGTTAGGTGTCAAATCGCGTTCTAGTTCTTGCATCGGTGTTTCGTTATTGTCTGGGAGCGCGCCTTTGTCTGAATTACAGGCGGTTAGAACGAGTGCGGATGCGAAGACTACGGGCAATGCTTTTCTGATCATAAAAAAATTCCCTCCTTTTTTTGCAAGCTGTCAATCATACGGGTTCGTACGATCTTTGTTAGCTTGTGCGAAAAGGAAAGAACTATTCATGTCATTATTTCAACTGGCCTACGTTTTCTTCTAGTAAGTTTTGAACGTATACTGCCTCTGCTTTACAGCCATATTCATAATGAGTATTGAGTTTTTCTTGAAGAATTTCAATTTGAGCGATTTGCTCTTCTGTTGGCGGGTCATTCAGGATGCGAATCAATACTTCCTCTACTCGCTTCGCCAAATCTTCGTGGAATTGCGGGTCTGAAATGACGTCCTCAGGAATTTTATCGTACCACAGCGCCTTGGTCGTAATGTATTCACGCCAATTTGCATAAAATTGTTCTATATTGTAGTGCTCCGCGGACCAACCGATTTCGTTCATGTATTGTTCGAATGATTGAGAAATGGAGCGAGTAATACTGCTTTTAATATTCGGAGAAAGCTTTTTAAGCATGCTCGTTGTAACCTCCCACTGTATGCCGAATATGGCATTGCAATGTTCATTGTATCAAATTTTTCACATATTGCAAAATAATTTTATCGTTCTTGCACAGGACCGAGAGCAAATGTGATTTCTGCCTCACATGCCACTTCACCGTCTACTGTGGCAACAGCTTTTCCTTTGCCGATGGATCCGCGCAGGCGCACGATTTCTACTTCTAGACGTAACGTATCACCAGGTGTGACTTGACGTTTAAAACGGCAGCTGTCAATGCCTGCGAAAAATGCCAGACGTCCTTTATTTTCTTCTTTTTTCAATAAAGCGACTGCACCGACTTGAGCCAATGCTTCTACAATAAGGACACCTGGCATAACAGGGTAGCCCGGAAAGTGACCATTGAAGAACTCTTCATTGATTGTGACATTTTTCAGCCCTACTGCACGTTTGCCTTCTTCTACTTCTTCGATACGATCGATTAGCAGAAAGGGATAACGGTGAGGGATAATTTCTTGAATTTGTTGTGCATTTAGCATGATTTGAGCTCCTTCATTCCTTATGATTTGCCATTCATAATATCAAATATATGTTGCCACGTTTCTTTTTTGAACACATCTTCGGCTGAACCATCTCCAATGATACTGAAACCTACGACTGCCCCTAATGCTGCTGCCAATGCGATTAGTACGAGAAGGATGAGTACGCGCAACCAAATCGGAAATAAGCGTATTTGAACCCATCTTACTTCACTTGCTGATTTCTCTACTTTTTCTTTATGCCATCTTCTTTTTTTAGTAATTGCAGGATCCGGCTTCGTAGCTTCCGTACCGGTAGTCGGCGCATCCACGGTGACTGATTCGGTTTGTGAATCGGTCGACGTAATGTCTACAGTTGGCGGCGACTCGGGTGAACTTTCAAGAATCTCTTCTGTCGATGCTTGCAGTTCTACGGCAGGTTCAGATGCTTTTGATGTTACGGAACCATCCGGTGTTTCTGACGCCTCAGCTTTTTCGACTATCGGTTCATCCGGTGTTTCTATAGGTAATTGATTTTCACGTTTTTCTTCTGTCATAGTCAGTACTCCTAGCGCACGCTTAGCGGATGCCGTTGATCAAACCAAGCATTTGATCGGCCAATGTTACCGAACGTGCATTAAATTGGTAGGCCCGTTGCGTCGCAATTAAATCCGTCATTTCTTTTTCATAGTGAACGTTAGACGTTTCTAATGCTTGGTTTTGCATTTCGATTTCACTACGTCCGGCGCCAATCATTTCTGTCAATAAGTCGTTAGCTGCGATTCCGAGCGCCGCCAAGTTTTCAGGCAATCCGAAGTTTGTTGCTGATAATTGAACCATGGAGTCGGGCTTTTCTAGCACAGTCACTCCTAACTCAATTCTGTCTACTCCGCCTGGATGAGTGACTTCGAGTATGCCATTCGGCTGCACGCGGTAATTGGTTGCGTCACCCGGCATGATAACAGGACGTCCCGCGCTGTTGGCGACAGGCAGTCCATCTTCATTAACTAGCATATTTTGGCCGTTTGCTGTTGGAGAAACGTAGAAGTTACCTTTTCGGGAATAGATAATTTCTTCGCCGCCATCAATCGGCTGAATTAAGTTGAAATGTTGTTTTGGTGCCGTTAACGCAAAGTCCAGTTGACGATCCGTTATTTGCACTGCACCGACTTTCCAGTTCATTTGCAGACTGCCGACTCTTGAACCGCTCCCCATGCGGATTCCCGCTTCGGAACGTCTCGGAGCTTGATCGGCTTTGTCGTTGTTGATTTGTTGATAGAGTAATTCTTGAAACTTCGCATCGTTTGCTTTATAGCCGTGCGTAGCGGTATTGGATAAGTTATTGCCGATTAAATCTAGACGGTGCTGCAATTGGTTCATTGTATTCACAGCAGTGGTCATCGTTCGAAGCATGTGAGACGACTCCTTTCGCGTTATATGTACTCATCAGTTGACACGTCCTACTTCATTGACCGCTTTTTCCATACTTCGGTCATATGCTTGCAACACTTTTTGATTGGCCTCGAATGCTCGGTACGCTGTCAGCATATCGGTCATCGTGCGTGCGGAATCTACATTGGAATCTTCAAGATATCCTTGTTGCATGGAGTATTGCCCGCCTGCCGGAAGTTCTGTTCCGTCTGCCGTGGTAAATAAACCGTTATCGCGTTTGAGCAGAGTATCAGGCTCGTCTGAGTAAGCAATGCCTAATGTAGCGGCTTGTGTTTCTCCTGTAAAAATGACGCCTTCTTGTGTAATTCGAATGTCATCACTTGGCAATTCAATGCGATTCCCTGCTGTGTCTAAGACGAATAGACCCATTGGATTGGTTAGAAATCCTTCTGCATTGACAGTGAAATTACCGTTTCGTGTGTAGTATGGATCGCCATTCTCGCCTTCCAGTGTAAAAAACACAGTGCCTGCAATGCCGGTCTCTTCATTGATATCCATCGGTCCATCAACTAACGCCACATCTGTTTTTAACTCGGTTTCTCTCAATTGACCTTGGGCGAATTGCGGCAGTGTTTCCTGCATGTAAACACCCGTCGAAAGTTCGCCTACCGGAGAAAGTCCTTTGAAATGTAATCCTTTTTCCGTAGGCACACGCATCGCATCCAAACGAGACATGAACATTTCAGGAAACGCCCGAATAGCAGACTGCTCTGCTTTATAGCCCGGTGTATTAGCGTTCGCTATATTATTTGAGAGCATCTCTGTCCGCCGCTGCTGTGCGATCATGCCCGATCCTACCGTATAAAAGCCACGAAACATTTCTTTCACTCCTTTGAAATCCGTACTCGTATTCATCTTCTAATGATTCAAATGAATATATCTTCTTATTATACACTATTTTCTATTTGCATGTCAGGTCATCTTGTGCGTGCCGGTGTTTTCGTGACGGTTTCTAATAAAATGCCCGTTCCCTCTGCCAAGCACGTTAAAGGATTGTCCGCAACAAACACAGGAGCATGTAATTCTTTTGACAGTAAGACATCGATTCCCGGTAGCAATGCGCTGCCACCCATAAGGATAATTCCATGATTCATAATGTCTTTCACGAGTTCTGGCGGCGTTTTTTCAAGTGTCGTTCGAGCGGTCTCTACAATTTTACTAATGGGCAAATGAATGGCTTTTCTAATTTCTTCAGCTGTTACTGTACATGTTTTCGGTAAGCCTGTCCCTAAATCACGACCATGAATGGCTGTAGAGATCGGCTTTTCGTCAGTTGGCAGCACAAGTCCTATTTCTTTCTTTACTCGCTCTGCTGTCCGTTCGCCAATATATATTTGATAATGCTTTCGAATATGTTGAATGATCTGTTGGTCAAATTCTTTACCTGCTGTCGCAATCGTTCCAAACGATACGATGTCACCCATTGATAGTACGGTAGCATCCGTTGTACCTGCTCCGATATCAATAATCATATGACCGGTCGGATGTGAGTTATCAATACCTGCACTAATGGCAGCAATTTTAGGTTCTATTTCCATCGTCATCTGTTTACTTCCTGATTGTTCGACGACTTGCCGAATCACTTGGCGCTCAACATGCGTCGTATGCGCAGGACAGCACATGATGATTCGAGGTCTGGACAAACGGCTTTTCCCCTGTATTTTTTCAAGAAAATGAGTGAGTAATGCTTGCATCATGTCAAAGTCAGCTATCACACCATTTTTCATCGGATGCAGCGTTTCCAGGTTCTCCGGTGTCCGGCCAATCATTCGGTAGGCTTCCTTTCCGAAAGCTACTAGTTGTTTTGTTTGCTTATTACTTGCTACGACTGTCGGTTCATCGAGGACAATTCCTTTCCCTTTCATATAGATCAATGTATTGGCTGTACCCATGTCTATTCCTATATCTTTTGAAAACATCGTGTCCCCCCGTTCGTCGTCTTCGTCTACACTCTCTAGCTGTCCATTCTACCATAATTCTACTGTAAATGGCATGATTCTACCGGTATTTTCCTAGGAATGGCGAATCTTGCATAGCTATACTGAAAACAAAAAAGCCGCAAGCTTATTCACTCGCTTGCGGCTGATCGTTATTTAAAAGCAGTAGTCGCTTTTATCGCTTTTTTCCATCCTGTATATAATTCAGTGCGTGTTTCTTCGTTCATTTTCGGTTCAAACGGATGATCGAGTCGCCAGTGGGTTGAGATTTCTTCACAATCTTTCCAAAATCCTACAGCGAGTCCTGCTAAGTAAGCTGCTCCGAGTGCTGTCGTTTCATTGACCGTTGAACGTTCGACAGGCACATTGAGCAAGTCTGCTTGGAATTGCATAAGGAAGTCGTTTGACACGGCACCGCCATCAACACGCAATGTTTTTAAAGCAATTTTCGAATCTGCTTCCATTGCATCGAGGACGTCCTTCGTTTGATAAGCAAGTGATTCCAGTGTCGCACGTACAAAATGTTCTTTCGTCGTGCCACGGGTCAGTCCAAACACTGCACCTTTCACATCACTATCCCAATACGGTGTGCCGAGTCCTACGAATGCCGGTACTACGTAGACACCTTCTGTAGATTTCACACGCTTGGCATAGCTTTCACTTTCGGAGGCGCTACGGAACATCCGAAGCCCGTCACGCAACCATTGAATCGCAGAGCCTGCAACGAAAATACTGCCTTCGAGTGCATATTCTACTTTGCCGTTAATGCCCCAAGCGATCGTTGTGAGTAATCCATTATCCGATGTTACTGCTTTTTCTCCGGTATTCATGAGCATGAAACAACCTGTGCCATACGTATTTTTCACCATTCCACTTTCAAAGCATGCTTGCCCGAATAATGCAGCCTGCTGATCTCCTGCAATGCCCGCAATCGGCGCTTCATAACCGAAGAAATGTTTGGCATCGGTATGTGTATACACTTCCGAAGACTGGCACACCTTTGGTAACATTGATGCCGGAACGTCCAAAATCGACAGCAATTCTTCGTCCCATGTTAATTCGTGAATGTTGTACATCAACGTTCGTGAAGCATTGGAATAGTCCGTAACATGGGCTTTTCCGTCAGATAATTTCCAAATGATCCACGTGTCAATCGTACCGAATAGCAAATCACCGTTTTCAGCCTGTTGACGTGCTCCTTCTACGTGATCCAAAATCCATTTCACTTTCGTTCCCGAAAAATAGGAATCGATGAGCAAGCCTGTTTTTTTACGGAATAATTCATTGTAACCGTTTTCTTTTAACTCCTCACAAATATACGCTGTTTGACGTGATTGCCAGACAATCGCGGGATAGACAGGATCTCCTGTATGTTTGTTCCAGACGACTGTTGTTTCTCGTTGATTTGTAATGCCAATTGCTTCAATTTGTGTAGCTGCTAGATTTTTTTCTGATATGACTGCAGCAATGACGGATAAAATGGAACTCCAAATTTCATCTGCATTATGCTCTACCCATCCTGCTTTTGGAAAGTATTGTGTGAATTCTTGTTGTGCGGTGTGGAAGATCTCGCCTTTTGCATCAAATAAAATTGCTCGTGAACTAGTTGTTCCTTGGTCAAGTGCCAATATATATTTTTCGGTCATTTTTCATTCCTCCAATAGAGTTGTTATATAAGTTGAATGCTTGTTACATATCCAATGTGGTGCAATAAAAGAGTATACGTGCTAGGATTCTCCCGAGAGAAACCGGACGCTTTCCTGAGGGCACGCGGCGGACTCGCCAGAAGTGCATTGGCGATTACGCCTGTCAAGTGCAAAGATGTGCTCCTTCTCGCTGCGCTTCACTCGCAAAAGCCGTCCTTCGCAACGGCTCTTCCCGATCCTCTAGGAGTCGCCGGTTCTTCCGGGAGAATCCTTGACTTAGTGTTCGTAAGTCAGTCCGTGTTCGTCCAGAAATTAGAGTAGGGTAAGTGACTTCTCCTTTGCAGTGCAGAAAAAGAGTATACGTGCTAGGATTCTCCCGAGAGAAACCGGACGCTTTCCTGAGGGCACGCGGCGGACTCGCCAGAAGTGCATTGGCGATTACGCCTGTCAAGTGCAAAGATGTGCTCCTTCTCGCTGCGCTTCACTCGCAAAAGCCGTCCTTCGCAACGGCTCTTCCCGATCCTCTAGGAGTCGCCGGTTCTTCCGGGAGAATCCTTGACTTAGTGTTCGTAAGTCAGTCCGTGTTCGTCCAGAAATTAGAGTAGGGTAAGTGACTTCTCCTTTGCAGTGCAGAAAAAGAGTGTACGTGCTAGGATTCTCCCGAGAGAAACCGGACGCTTTCCTGAGGGGACGCGGCGGACTCGCCAGAAGTTCTTTGGCGATTACGCCTGTCGTCCTGATCCTCCAGGAGTCGCCGGTTCTTCCGGGAGAATCCTTGACTTAGTGTTCGTAAGTCAGTTTGTGTTCGTCCAGAAGTAGAGTATGGTAAGCTCTACTTCCTGAACAGTGTAGATAAAGCTTTGGATTGCCTGATTGAATACATATAGAGTCATTGCTTTTTTCACTCAGTTCGTCGAAACAGTCATAGTAGCTGATGTTGGTCTTTCGCCACATACAAAGAGTGATCAAACTGTCTTGCCTACACAAAGTTCGGCTGAAGCTGGAAGACGATCGACTCCGAGAGGATCAGGACGACAGGTGTAATTCGCAGCATACTTTTGCGAGGTCCACCGCGTCCCCTCCGGAAAGCGTATCGTCTGGAAGCGCAAGCCGCAAGACTCTTCAAGTCAGCTTCACTCCATCTAACAAACGAATATAAAGTAGCAGACAAGCCCACGTAGTCATTCACCCTCTACAAAGAGTGATCAAACTGTCTTGCCTACACAAAGTACGGCTGAAGCTGGAAGACGATTGACTCCGAGAGGATCAGGACGACAGGTGTAACTCGCAGCATACTTTTGCGAGGTCCGCCGCGTCCCCTCCGGAAAGCGTATCGTCTGGAAGCGCAAGCCGCATGACTCTTCAAGTCAGCTTCACTCCATCTAATAAACGAACATGAAGTAGCAGACAAGCCCACGTAGTCATTCACCCTCTACAAAGAGTGATCAAACTGTCTTGCCTACACTAAGTCCGGCTTGTGCTGGAAGACGATCGACTCCGAGAGGATCAGGACGACAGGTGTAACTCGCAGCGTACTTTTGCGAGGTCCGCCGCGTCCCCTCCGGAAAGCGTATCGTCTGGAAGCGCAAGCCGTAAGACATGCTAATTCAGCCTCACTCCATCATATAATCACTATATTCCAGACAGTTATTAAACAAACGAACTAGACATCATGTAGTTAATCAAAAGCTGTGATACAGTACCTATTATACACACCGTTACTTCATCTCCACCTTTGTAACCCCTTGCATTTCATAGACTGAATCAAGTGATTTCCGTACAGAATAATGAGCACCTACTAAAACAGCTAAGACGATTCCGCCAACGATCCAGAAAGCTACGCTGTTTTCTGTCATGAAAAATTGTTTATAAAATAATGCGCCAAATACTCCACCGAGAATAGGACCGACAATTGGAATCCACGCATAGCGCCAATCCGATGATCCTTTTCCTGGAATCGGCAGCAAGAAATGTGCAATGCGCGGCCCTAGATCGCGCGCTGGATTAATCGCGTACCCTGTCGTTCCGCCGAGCGACATTCCGATCGCGATAATGAGCGCACCGACAATGAGCGGGTTCAGTCCTTCTGTAAATTCATTCGCTCCAATCGATAAAATGCCGAGTACGAGTACAAATGTGCCAATAATTTCGCTCGTCACGTTGGATAATGGATGACGAATGGCGGGAACTGTCGCAAAAACCGATAGTTTCGCTTCTTTGTCAGTCGTTTCTTTCCAGTGAGGTAAATAATGAAAATAGACGATGACCGCACCAATGAATGCGCCTAGTAACTGCGCCACGATATACATTGGTACGTCCGCCCATGCAAAATCTCCAATACTTGCCAGCCCGATCGTAACTGCCGGATTCAAGTGAGCTCCACTCGCTCCATCCACTGCATAAATTCCGACAGCTACCGCGAGTCCCCAACCTACCGTAATTACAATCCAACCCGCATTTTCAGATTTAGACTTTTTCATGAGAACACCGCCTACCACGCCGCCACCTAAAATAATCAAAATCATCGTACCTACCAATTCGCCAATAAAAGGTGTCATCCTTTCTCGCCTCCTCATTTTTGATGTGCAGTTACAACACACGAAAAAGCCCACAATTAAATCCCCGCCTAATGCGAGAAAATAATTGTGGGCTCCTGTACTCAACCACTTGTATGAACTTACTATCCAGTATATCTGCGCGGAAATTGTCTGTCAACAATAATTTCTACTTTATATCTTTTCTGTAAAGCTCTCCCACAATGCATGATCGGAAGTAGTAACCGCAATCGCTCCTGCTGCCAGCGCATCGTCGATATGTTTTTTCGTTCGTATTAAGCCACCATTTATGATCGGAATACCCGTCTGCTGTTGCACTTCTTCGATTAATTCCGGTATGACTCCCGGCAACATTTCAATAAAGTCCGGGGCGGTCTGTTTAATCAGCGAATAGCTTTTTTCCAGTGCAATCGTGTCCAGCAGGAACATGCGCTGGATCGCAATAATGCCTTTCGTTTTCGCTTTCGCAATCATATTCGAACGAGTAGAAATAATTCCTGCCGGATGCACATCATTACATAGAAACTCTGCCGCAAAATTATCAGTCTTTAATCCCTGAATCAAATCGGCATGGATAATAAGCTTTTTTTGTCGTTTATCTGCTTCATACTTTAATGTTTTGACATTGCTGATGTGTACTTCCAATAAGACAATATATTCAAACGGACTGTCTAGCAACTTCTCAAATTGTTTCGTCGTTCTCGCTGCGGGTAAAATTTTCTGGCCATTAAAGTACATATACTTCTCCCCTTACATGCGGTGTTACTTACAGCATATCATTTTACAGTCGTCGCTTTTCTAATTTCTTCGTCTAATTCTCGTTCTGCCTGCGTACGCTGACCTTCCGTCCACTGAAGAATGGCGGTCATTTCTTCTAGAACGTCTGACTTTCCTGCATATACATTATCGATATGGAAATATAAGTCCCCGGTACGACGCACGAAGAAGTCTGCTGGTTTCATCGTCATTTCATGTTCTATCGCATAACGTAACTTCACGTATAAAATACGCGGCATGTCGCTCACTGGTTCGAACGGTATGTTGAATACTTTGTCCACATTAGAGCCGTATAGTGCTGCTAAATGTTTACTTTCCCGTTCTGTAAAGCCAAGTTTGCGTCCCCGTTCAATCGCCTGTCCGATAAATTGGCTGTAGTTTGCTGATCCACCAATATCTCCACCAGATATCGGGAAGTGTTTCGTAATGCTGCGCGGAAACTTTCTGCCTGTTTCATTTGTCAGTTGTTGAACAATTTTATTGACTACGGTTTCAGCCATTTTACGGTAGCCGGTTAACTTACCGCCAGCAATCGTAATTAGCCCCTTATCAGATACCCACACTTCATCTTTTCTTGAGATTTCTGAAGGGCTTTTTCCTTCTTCATGAACGAGCGGTCGAACTCCGGCCCAACTAGACTCCACATCTTCTTTAGATACTCGCACGTCTGGGAACATGAATTGAATCGCGTTCAAAATGTAATTGCGATCCTCTTTCGTCATTTGCATCTCTTTTGGATCTCCTTCATAAAACGTATCTGTCGTACCTACATACGTTTTTCCTTCGCGCGGAATTGCAAAAATCATTCGCTGATCAGTCGTATCAAAATAGATTGCTTGCTGAAGCGGAAACACTGATTGATCAAAGACGAGGTGAATTCCTTTAGAAAGGATTAAATGCTTGCCTTTTGATGCACCATCCATCGTTTTCACTTCATCTACCCAAGGACCTGCTGCATTGACGACTTTTTTTGCTTGGATCGTAAATTTTTGGTCGCCGATCGTTTCGTTTACACGAACGCCTGAAATATGATTCTGCTCATCATAAACAAAACCTTCCGCGGTAGCGTAATTTATAATAGTAGCACCTTTCTCGGCGGCCGCTTTCATTACTTCAATCGTTAACCGTGCATCATCTGTGCGGTACTCGACATACATGCCGCTGCCTTGCAGTCCTTCTCTCTTAACAAGTGGTGCTTTTTTCAATGTCTGAGCAACCGTCAACATCGTACGGCGTTCAGACTTTTTAACGCCTGCTAAAAAATCATATACCTTCAATCCAATCGATGTGGAAAAGCTTCCGAACGTGCCGCCTTTATGAAATGGCAATAACATACGCTCCGGTGTCGTGACATGGGGGCCATTCTCATAAACAATCGCGCGTTCCTTCCCTAGTTCTGCCACTTCCTTCATTTCGAATTGTTTCAAATAACGCAGTCCACCGTGAACGAGCTTCGTGGAACGACTGGATGTACCCGATGCGAAATCCTGCATTTCAATTAACGCTGTCTTCAGTCCTCTAGTCACCGCGTCCAACGCGATCCCTGCTCCTGTAATGCCTCCGCCAATCACTACTACATCAAATGCCTCTGCTTGCAATTGGTCTACTACCGTTTGACGTTCCAATGAAGAAAATGTTGTCATCTGTCTCTCTCCTTAAAATAAAATAAAAAGAGACCTCGAAATAACAATTGCACGGATGCAATTGATTTCGAGGTCTCTCAATGACTCAAACCAGATGTATTAACTTACTTTCATCGTACCATATTTCTAGTAGATTACAACTAGTAGGATTTGTATATTTTTTATTGACAATTATAAAGACCGCTATTATGCGTATATAGTAATTCTACACATCTGCTTTTTGCGCTACATTTTCATTTTTCCATTTTTGTCGGGTGGCTTCTCCTCCGCGTAAGTGACGGATGGATTTATGATACGCGAGAATTTCAGCGACTTGTTTTGAAAGGCCGGGATCTACATTCGGCAGCCGCTCGGTCAAATCTTTGTGAACTGTACTTTTGGAATAGCCGGTCGCATTGGCTAACGCGCGCACTGTCAGTTTTGTTTCAATTAACAACTTACCTAGACGTACGCAACGCCTTCTAATTTGCTCGTGCACGCCCTCTTCCTTTCTCTTTTCACTCCTTTTCGGTATGTTATTGTATGCGAGCCTTTAAGAACATATGAAAAAGCCATTCCGGGGGCTGGAATGGCTTCATGTGAACTATATTAGAATGCTAAATAATCATGTGGATTTACTGCTACGCCATCTTGACGAATTTCAAACTGCAAGTGAACACCCGCTTCTGGATTCCACTCATTTTGTGTAGTTGTCGCAAGCACTTGTCCTTGCTGTACTTGATCGCCTTCCTTTACAAGCACTCCAGTCAACGAACCATACACAGTCGTTTTACCGTCCGCGTGTTTCAGCCTGATTTCAGTACCTTTAAATGAATCTACGATTACTTTATCGACTGTCCCACTCATGGCAGCGACAACTTCGAAAGGTTCCCCTTCCATCGATAGTGAGAGACCTGTGCTCGTCACATAAGACTGTTTGAATACGAGTAAAGCCTTTTCACGGACTGTTTCATCTGCTTCGGGATCATAAAATTCTTGTAAAATAGCGACTTGATCTACTTGGTCTTCATGAAATGGATACTTCAATGTTTCTTTTATTGCATTTGTTTCTACCGTGTCATTTTCTTTTGGCTGATCAATCTTTGCTACTTCAGACGGTGCAGCATCTTCCGTTGTCAGTGCAGAGTATCCCCAAACCATACCGATGAATAGGAGCGCGACGCTCGTATAAATGGCAGGCCAGAACCAGCCGTTTTTCATTTTCTTCTTCTCCTGAGAAGGGGCCTTTGGTTTTTCTTCTCTCATGTTCATCACCTCACTTGCATTGTGAGCAAGTTAAGGGGATTTTAAACATTCGTCTTCAGGTAAATTTATTTTTTGTATAGTAGTGCCTGTATAATAATGGGTGACAATTTGTTCTGCGGTCCAACCTTTTTGGGCGAATGCCTCTGCTCCATACTGACTCATCCCGACGCCGTGCCCATATCCAACAGTCGTTATATGGACAATTTGATTGTTCACGTCATAAGCGATATTGAAATCGGTTGAAGCTAAATGAAGTTTTTCCCGAACTTGTCGACCACTCGTTTCATATTGTCCTGCAACAATTTTTTGTACGCGCCCTGTCTGGTTTCTTACTAATTGGAGTTCGCGGAATTGATTGGCATCCCAGTTTAATCCGAGCTTGCGGTTCCATTCCGTTAAGGTTACTTGCTGTTGCCGCTCGACGGCGGGCGCTACCTTTTCTTCACCTGGACTTTCGACGCTTTGCAAATACTCTACCGGATTGCCGCTAAAGTTTTGAGCCGCTTCCGTTTTCCCGTTAGAAGTAGAGAAGAACATGGCAGAGATGATTTCCTCTCCATGAACGATAATATCTCCTTTCGTCGCTTCTGCTGCCATTCTAATCTTTTTCTCATTCTCCTTATAAGATTTCCCCCAGCGTTCCTTCCGTTCAGCTTCTGTTCGATATACTTGTGCAGAGACGTCTTTCGCAATCGGCTTGGCGCCTTTATCTGTATTTCGTGCAGCATACGTACGTGCCGCAATCACTTGCGCTTTCAACGCCTCTTCATGAAAAGTAGCCGGCATCTCTCCCGCAACTACACCTACTACATATTCTTCAAGTGGTAATGGTTCGTCCACGCCAATCACCGTTATCATAATGTCGCAATAGCTCTCCTTTCGTTGGTCTACCAGTTGACGCTCTGGCGCTTGTCTCGCAAGTAGTGGAATAGAAAATAAAGTAAGAATGATGAATAAAAGGAGTAGTTTTTTGTACATACTGGACTATATGCGTTTTTTTTATGAGGTATTCCTTGGAGGGATGAATTATGAGGTGTAGTAGGGTTTGGGGTCGCTCATTGAATGGAGTGATGCGATCATAGAACGGGGTATTCCGCTCATTGAACGGCGTGATGCGATCATAGGGTGGAGAATTCCGCTCATTGAATGGCATGATGCGCTCATAGAACGGGGTATTCCGCTCATTGAATGGCGTGATGCGATCATAGAACGGAGACTTCCGCTCATTGAACGGCATGATGCGCTCATAGAACGGGGTATTCCGCTCATTGAATGGTAAGCGTCAAAAGAACCACACCTTTAAATGAGATGTGGTTCTCTTTATACTAGATAAGTATATATGTTGATTTATATTCCTTCTTTACCTTGATAACACTGTTCAGGCAAAGTCGAAGACCAAGGCATCAGTTGTTCCAACTGTTCGTCATCTGCCAGATCTAAGTTAGGCAGCTTTTCAAGAAGATACGTTAAATAGTGAGGGACATCCAGCTGGTTTTCTTTCGCAGTTACGATCAGGCTGTACATTCTTGCGCTCGCTGTTGCGCCTCTAGGTGTGACCGAGAAGAGCCAGTTCTTTCGGCCGATCACAAACGGCTTGATGCTTCGTTCGGCACGGTTATTATCTATCTCCAGATAACCATCTAGAAATGGCTGCCTCAATTTCTTTTCCTGATTGACGGCATATGTTAGCGCCTCACCAAGCTTGCTTTTCGGCAGTACATCTATTCGGACAGTTTTTACCCAGGCGAAAAAAGCCTCCACTAGGGGCTCAATTTTTTTCTTGCGTACCTCAAGCCGTTCGGAAGGAGTAAGCTCCTTTATTTCTGATTCCGCTCCATAAATCTTGCCGATTTGATTGACTGCTTCCTCTGTCAGCGTACGCCGCCTCTTCGATTTTTTCGGAATGGCGCGCAGGGCTTCATCAAACTTTCGGCGCAGATGTGCCCAACAGCCTGATAGCCGTACACTTTGCAGGCTTTCATAAGCTTTATAACCATCTACATGAAGCGTACCGGCATAGCCTTCCAGAAATTGTTTCGGGTATTCCGATCCCCGACCAGGCTGGTAGTCATATACCACGCAAGGGACATCAAACTTCCCGGTACGGTACAGCCACATATAGGAAGTGGCAGAGGGACTACGTCCTTTTTCACGCAAGACCTGCACACTGGTTTCGTCTGCATGAAGGTAGTCGGCTGACAAAATACGCTGTCGCATATTCTCATAGAGCGGTTCAAACCACCGATCGGACACATTCATTAACCAATTGGAGAGGGTCTGCCTTGAAAGCGGCGCGCCTGCCTGTCGAAAAACTTCCTCTAACCGATAGAGCGGCATGCCGAACAAGTATTTTTGAGTAATCAAAAATGACAGGATCGAGGGCGAGGCCATACTTTTTGGCAATACCGGATTGGGCATTGGTGCCTGAACAATCGGTGTCTGGATGCCTTCTTGATCGCAATGCCTGCAGGCATAGACTTCCCGTTCGTGTTCGACGACTTTCACTTGTGCTGGGATAACCACGAGTTCGCGGCGAACTTCTTTTTTCATGACATGCATTGGGTGACCGCAATCTAAACAAGCCTGCTCCTCTGGGGGCAAGCTGTATGTCACACTCTCCACCGGCAGATCGGCAGAGAAAGTCGTGCGTGTTTCCCGTGGAGTTTTTTTCGCAGGTGAAGATCCCGAAATCACCTCTTCAGGTTCTGAAGATGGTTCAGCAGAAGCATCTAGCAGTGCTTCTGCTTCATTAAACAATTCCATCTCCATCTGGCCTTTCGGTGCCTTTTCGCTGGAGCGTCCAAATTTCTTACTTTTTTTCAAACGAAACTGCTCCTCGTACCAAGACACCAAAGCGGACAATCTCGCGACTTCTTGTTCCAACACAGTTACACGGTCATTCTGTTCAGTTGTATGGGATGAGATCTTCTGATTAGTTTTCATAAAAGTAAAATTCGCCAAAAGCTGACAAAGTCCTTCTGCTTTTTAAAAAAACTTTGTGATTTATACGATTTTGTTTCCGAGTATACGGGGGAAGACTTTTCCTTCTTCAATAGTCAATCCATCGAGCATCCATTGAAGCTGGCGCGGGCTGATAGACGTGGTTTCTTGTTCTTGGCCGTCAGGCCAGTGAAAGCGGCCAGTTTCCAGTCGCCGGTAGTACAACCAGAAGCCATTGTAGTCCCAGTGTAGGATTTTTAAACGGTCGCGATCCCGGTTACAAAAGATAAATAAATTGGAGGAACACGGATTTGCCTGAAAGGTTTCCTGCACCTTCGCAGACAGACCATCAATGGACAGCCGCATATCCGTTGCGCCATGTGCCAGATAAATCCCCTGAATACCTTCCAGATTAATTCGCATCAGCCAACACCTCCAGTAACTCTTGTACCAGTTCGCGGTCGAAGCCGCTGCTGATCACCAATTTGTAGTCCCGATAATGAAGATCTACTGTGGAAGAAGGGAGGGCGACCGCAACAGATGACCAAGTGGTTTTGGATTCCAAAAATTCTCCTTTGCGTGTATCCTCCGGAGAGAGCCGCCTCCGTGCTTTTGCGAATTGATCATAGGAGAAATCGCTTTGTCTTCTGACCCACTCGGCCATATTTTCTCCACTTCGTCGCCACTCTTCGATGATTTCTGTCCATTCCAAATCGGTTTTACTGTGCTCAGCCAAGGGCTGAAGGGTTGGTTCATTCATTTCTCTACTTCCTTTCCAATAAGCTAGTCATAGTTTCTCATTAAAAGAGGAAGAGAGGAATGTGTCCTTCTTTTGACGCTTACATTGAATGGCGTGATGCGATCATAGAACGGAGACTTCCGCTCATTGGATGGCATGATGCGCTCATAGGGTGGAGACTTCCGATCATAGAATGAAGACTTCCGCTCATTGAATGGCATGATGCGCTCATAGAATGGCGTGATGCGATCATAGAATGGAGACTTCCGCTCATTGATTCCAACAAAAAAAGCCATGAACAGTGGAATGTTCATGACTTTTTGGATTATGCCAGTTGTGATTCTGTAATTTCTTGTTCTGTTGAAACGCGTGTAATATCTGCGCCTAGTGCTTTTAGTTTCTTGTCGAAGTCCACATAGCCGCGATCTAAATGGATAAGTTCGGTTACTCGTGTCACGCCCTCAGCAACGAGTCCTGCTAAAATCAGTGAAGCGGCTGCGCGTAAATCAGTTGCTGCGACTTCCGCTCCTTGAATTTTAGAAGGTCCTGATACGATGACAGAACGTCCTTCAATTTTCACGTCTGCGTTCATGCGGCGGAATTCTTCCACGTGCATGAAACGATTTTCAAATACCGTTTCTGTTAATACACCAATTCCTGTTGCCTTTAGCATCAATGCCATCATTTGTGACTGCATATCGGTTGGAAATCCTGGATGCGGCATCGTTTTTAAGTCGACGGCCTTCAATGGATGTTTCGCAGTGACGCGGACACCTTCATCCAATTCCGTAATGACTACGCCCATTTCAGTCAGTTTAGAGATTAAAGCAGTCGAGTGTTCAGGAACTGCATTTTCGATTACTATATCTCCTTGAGTGATGGCAGCAGCTACCATGAACGTTCCCGCTTCGATACGGTCTGGAATAATGTGGTGTGTTGTTGCATACAGTGTAGGAACACCTTCAATACGAATATTGTCTGTACCTGCACCGATTACTTTTCCACCCATTTCATTGATGAAGTTCGCTAAGTCAAC
This sequence comes from Sporosarcina sp. PTS2304, assembly GCF_003351785.1. Lineage (GTDB taxonomy): Bacteria > Bacillota > Bacilli > Bacillales_A > Planococcaceae > Sporosarcina. The sequence goes on along the minus strand of NZ_CP031230.1, from coordinate 3,387,819 downwards.
GATTTCCGGTTCTTTTGCTGCGTTTTCAATCACTGTTGTACCTTCTGCCAATGCTGCTGCCGTCATGATGTTCTCTGTTGCACCCACACTTGGGAAATCCAAATAAATCTTTGCACCTTTTAATCGTCCGTTCACTTTCGCTTCAACATGCCCATGCCCAAAAGTAATCTCCGCACCCATTGCTTCGAAACCTTTTAAATGTTGATCGATTGGTCTTGATCCGATTGCACAGCCTCCTGGTAATGCGACACGAGCAAATCCGTTACGAGCCAGTAACGGACCCATTACTAAGATGGATGCGCGCATTTTACGTACAAACTCAAATTGTGCCTCATCTGCCAGTCTGCCGCGTGAATCTACAATGACTTCATTTCTTTCTGGGTCATGTGTAATTTTCGCATTCAAGCTCTTAAGCACTTCATTGATTGTCCGGACATCTGAAAGACTAGGAACGTCACGAATGACATTCACTCCCTCAGATGCCAATAAAGCAGCAGCCAATATCGGTAATACCGCGTTTTTCGCACCTTCTACACGTACGTTCCCTTGTAAAGTCCGTCCGCCATTAATAATAATTTTTTCCACCAGTAGCCCCTCCGAGTCCAATTTATCCTTCTATCCACAGCCAGTTATTAGAAATCATCCATACGTATTTTCAATATTTTGTTTAAATTATGGTTTAAATAATTACTTTACTTGTAAAACATATACTATTGTACCTTGTAAAACTTCACTAGACAAGTAACTTCTGGCGCAATTACCGTGTATTTCTCGCGTGTTTCAGTATATGTGACGTTTCGACAGATTGTGATTCAACTTTTTAACAAAAAAATGAACCATAGTACGTTTCATACCCTATTTTCTTTTCATGTACACGTTTTTGAAGAATTTTTTTATTTCTTGTTCTAATGTCTTGATTTCTTTCAGCTAGAGTTCTATTTCCTACGACTATTTTTTAAAGAGCTTTAGCTGAAGGAAATCAAAACCAAGTAGCCCATCTTCCTGACCAATAGGATATGTCTAAAAAGAATTTTGATACTGTGCTACCAATTGTAATACTTAACAAAATAAACAAAAGTTGTGTTTGGAACACACGGTTTTTTCGAATAATAGCTTCTGGAAGAATAGCTTGTAATGCATAGAAACTAATACCTATAAAAAATATATGTGACACAATGGCGAGTAACGGATTGCTGCCTAACATACTGTCCATTGAATATCATCCTTTCTTTATAAAAAAAAGGACGTACAGAAACAATATCTGTCCGTCCTTTTTTTATACTATATTATGCACGTTGCTCGTACACTTGCATACGGTTGATGGCACGCTTTAAATCAAGTTCAGCAAGGCGCTGATTCAGATCGTCTGATTTATTCTTCAAATCATTCTCAGCTTTTTCTGCTGCTCTTTTTGCACGAGCGATGTCAATGGACTCAGCCATTTCCGCACTTTGCGCAAGCACAGTAACCACTTCGGGACGGACCTCAATGAAACCTCCGTGGACTGCGACAGTTTCTGTCTTACCATCTGTTTTCAGGCGAAGTGCACCAATTTGAAGTGGTGCTACCATAGCGATGTGGCCGGGAAGTACCCCAATCTCACCAGCTTCGGTAACTGCAATCACCATGTTCGCTTCCATTTCACAAACAGGGCCGTCGGGAGTGACGATATTCACTTTGATTTTACTCATTTTTTTCCCTCCTGGTCCCTTTTCTTAGACTTCTACGCCCATGCCTTTTGCTTTTTCGATAACTTCTTCGATACGTCCGACTAAACGGAATGCATCTTCAGGTAAATGGTCATATTTACCTTCTAAGATTTCACCAAAGCCTTTGATTGTTTCAGCAACTGGAACGTAAGAACCTTTTTGTCCTGTAAATTGTTCAGCTACGTGGAAGTTTTGAGACAAGAAGAACTGAATACGACGCGCACGGTCAACAACTTGCTTGTCATCTTCGTCTAATTCATCCATACCTAAGATTGCGATGATATCTTGCAATTCACGGTAACGCTGAAGTGTAGTTTGTACTTCACGTGCTACACGGTAATGTTCTGCTCCAACGATTTCTGCACTCAATGCACGTGAAGAAGAAGCTAGTGGATCAACAGCTGGGTAAATACCCATCTCTGATAGTTTACGCTCCAAGTTCGTTGTTGCATCTAAGTGAGCGAAAGTTGTTGCCGGAGCTGGATCCGTATAGTCATCCGCTGGTACATAGATTGCCTGGATCGATGTAACTGATCCTTTGTTTGTTGACGTAATACGCTCTTGTAACTGACCCATTTCTGTAGCCAATGTCGGCTGGTAACCAACCGCAGAAGGCATACGTCCAAGTAGAGCGGAAACTTCAGAACCTGCTTGTGTAAAGCGGAAGATGTTATCGATGAACAATAGAACGTCTTGTCCTTGCTCATCACGGAAGTGCTCAGCCATAGTCAAACCAGAAAGTGCTACGCGCATACGTGCACCAGGTGGCTCGTTCATCTGACCAAATACCATTGCCGTTTTCTTGATAACACCTGAATCTGTCATTTCAAAGAACAAGTCATTTCCTTCACGAGTACGCTCTCCAACACCTGCGAATACGGAAATACCACCGTGTTCTTGTGCGATGTTGTTGATCAACTCTTGAATTAGAACTGTTTTACCAACACCGGCACCACCGAAGAGACCGATTTTACCACCCTTGATGTATGGTGCAAGCAAGTCTACTACTTTAATTCCAGTTTCAAGAATTTCTACCTCTGTAGAAAGGTGTTCGAATGTTGGTGCAGAACGGTGAATTGGATCACGTTGTGAATCAGCCGGAACTGGCTCAGCAAGGTCAATTTCCTCACCTAGTACGTTAAATACACGTCCGAGTGTAACGTCTCCGACTGGAACAGAAATCGGTGCACCTGTATTTACTACTGGCGTACCACGTTTCAGACCATCTGTCGAGGACATCGCAATCGTACGAACTGCATCGTCACCAAGGTGAAGTGCTACTTCTAGAGTCAAAACTTCGACTACTCCATTGGAACGATCGATGTTAACCTTCAATGCATTATAGATCGCTGGAAGCTGACCGTTTTCAAATTTCACGTCAACAACTGGACCCATAACTTGAAGAATATGTCCATTACTCATGCTTTTCCCTCCTGTCTTACTTACCATCAAATGATTTATTCGAGTGCTGCTACGCCCGCTACGATTTCAGTGATTTCCTGAGTAATCGCTGCTTGACGTGCACGGTTAAATTGTAATGTTAACGAATCAATTAGTTCAGACGCATTGTCTGTTGCCGTCTTCATCGCTGTCATACTGGAAGCATGTTCGCTCGCTTTTCCATCCAGTACTGCTCCATAAATGAGACTCTCCGTGTATTGAGGAAGAAGTGTTTCGAGAATCGCTTCAGCTGAAGGCTCGAACTCATATGATGAAGTTGCAGATACGGATGAAATATCTGTGAGTGGAAGCAATTTACGTTCAGTTGCTTCGTTGGAGATGGCGGAGATGAAGTGGTTGTAATATAAGTACACTTCATCATAAACGCCTTCTGTGAACATGCCAACAGCCCGATTCGCGATATCTTTTACTTCTTCAAAACGAGGATGATCCGAAAGACCAACCAAACTTTCTTCAATTTGGAAACCTAGACGACTGAAAAATTCCAATCCTTTTCGACCGATTGCGATAATGACCACTTCGTCTTTTGACTTGTGGCGCTGTTCGATTGCACGGGTAACTGCACGGAAAATATGCGCGTTGTATCCCCCTACCAATCCACGGTCAGAAGTGACTACGATATACGCAGTTTTCTTTACGGGACGTGCAGTTAGCATTGGATGCCCAGAATCTTTTGTAACGGCTGCAATAGCACCTACTACTTCTTCTACTTTATCCATGTAAGGAACGAATTTCTTCGCGTTCACTTCTGCACGGTTTAGTTTGGAAGCAGAAACCATTTGCATGGCTTTCGTAATTTGACTCGTCTTTTTTGTTGAAGCAATACGGCTTTCTATCTCGCGTAAGGACGCCACTGGCTATTCACCACCTTTATTTTAAGATTTATTCAATCTTACCTTTAGTGAGTGCTTCCAATTGTAGGCACTCACTAGAGGTTTTATGTGAGTTCAGAAAAATTATGCTTCAGAAACTACGAAGTTTTTCTTGAATTCGTTAAACGCCGCGCTCATGATATCATCTGCTGGAAGATCTTTTGTCGTACGGATGTGATCATATACTTGCGTGTGATTGGATTCTAACCAGCTAGTGATTTCACTTTCAAAACGCAATACGTCTCTTACTGGAATATCGTCAAGGTAGCCGCGTGTCAGCGCATAAAGACTGATTACTTGGTACTCGACTTTCAACGGCTTGTTCAAGTCCTGCTTCAAGATTTCAACTGTACGCTGACCGCGGTCTAGTTTCGCTCTTGTTGTTGGATCTAGATCCGAACCGAATTGTGAGAATGCTTCAAGTTCACGGAATGCAGCCAAGTCCAAACGAAGTGTACCGGCAACTTTCTTCATCGCTTTAATTTGCGCTGATCCACCTACACGGGATACGGAAAGACCTGCGTTGATAGCAGGACGTACGCCTGAGAAGAATAGATCGGACTGAAGGAAGATTTGTCCATCCGTAATTGAAATTACGTTTGTTGGGATATAAGCAGAGATATCTCCGGCTTGTGTCTCAACGAACGGCAATGCTGTAATTGAACCTGCTCCTAGTGAGTCATTCAACTTTGCAGCACGCTCAAGTAGGCGGCTGTGTAAGTAGAAGACGTCTCCCGGATATGCTTCACGACCTGGAGGACGACGAAGTAGCAAGGAAAGTTCACGGTAAGCTGCTGCTTGTTTAGATAGATCATCATAAACGATTAGCACGTGTTTGCCTTCGAACATAAATTCTTCTGCCATCGAAATACCTGTATACGGTGCTAAGAAGAGCATTGGAGACGGGCTTGATGCAGATGCAGTGACGACGATTGTGTAATCAAGTGCACCGTTTCTGCGTAGAGTTTCAACTACTCCACGAACAGTAGATTCTTTTTGACCAATGGCAACATAGATACAAATCATGTCTTGATCTGCTTGGTTTAGGATTGCGTCAATCGCAACAGTTGTTTTACCTGTTTGACGGTCACCGATGATTAATTCACGTTGTCCACGACCGATTGGAACAAGAGCGTCAATCGCTTTGATACCTGTTTGCAGTGGTTCGTGAACTGATTTACGCGCCATTACACCCTGTGCAGGGCTTTCGATAGGACGAGTTTTTGTTGTGTTGATCGGACCTAATCCGTCAACTGGTTGTCCAAGTGAATTGACGACACGGCCGATCAATTCTTCTCCGACTGGTACTTCCATAATACGACCTGTACGACGAACTTCATCGCCTTCTTTAATGTCTGTGTATGGCCCAAGGATAACGATACCTACGTTGTTCGCTTCCAAGTTTTGTGCCAGACCCATTACGCCGGTAGAGAACTCAAGAAGTTCCCCCGCCATGACATTGTCGAGGCCATGAGCAAGTGCGATACCGTCACCTACACGGATTACAGTACCTACTTCACTTACTTCCATTTCAGACTGATAATTTTCGATCTGTGATTTGATCAGACCGCTAATTTCCTCAGCTTTGATGCCCATGTATGTCACCCCTCTTAATTCAAATTAATTGATTAATTGACGTTCAAGACGCGCCAGCTTTGCGCTGATGCTGCTATCGATAATTTGGTTACCTATTTGAAGGCGAATGCCTCCGATTAGGCTTGGATCGATAATATTTTCGATGCTCAATGACTGTTTTCCAACTTTATGTGCGAATGCAGTAGAGATAGCTTGGCTTTCCTCTTCGCTTAGTGGACGCGTAGAGTAGACTTTTGCTTCAGCAATTCCAGAAGCTTCGTTAGCGAGTTCTTGGAAATCATTTATAAGATTTACTGTTTCTCCGATACGACCTGCGTCGATCAGTACATAAAGTGTGTTCAGTACTAATTGATTTGCTTCACTGAAAAATTTTCCAATGAATTCTTTCTTTTGCTCTGGAGAGAATTTTGGAGAGATTAGTAACTCGCCAAATTCCTTTTCTTCTTCAAATACCTTTTTCAACTCTTTTAGATCTGCTTGCACAGCAGAAGTTTGTTGCTTTTCCTGTGCGGCTTCAAACAATGCAACGGCATAACGTTTTGCGATTACCGATTGGCTCATCGCCCTTCGCCTGCCTTCACAATCGTTTCTTCGATCAATGCGCGGTTATCTTCTTCAGAAATTTCTTTCCCAAGAACTTTAGACGCAGCCAAGATAGAAAGAGATACGAATTCTTCGCGAACTGCTGCAACTGCTTTCTCTTTTTCTGTAGCGATTTCGAGAGTTGCAGATTCTTTCATGCGGTTTACTTCAGCGCGTGCAGCCGTAATCAGCTCTTCACGTTGAGTCTCACCTTGTTTCTTTGCTGTTTCAACGATAGATTGTGCGTTATCGCGTGCTTCTTTCAATAGAGCACGTTGTTCTTCAAGAAGCTTTGCAGATTCTTGACGGCTTTTTTCGGCTTGCTCGATCTCCGTAGCGATTAATTGCGCCCGTTGATCCATCACACCCATTAACGGACCCCATGCGAACTTCTTTAGAAGTACCATGAGAATCGTGAAAAATAGGACAGTGACGATGATGTCACCTAAGTTGAGTCGCTGGTTTAAACTAGCTAAAAATCCTGCGTCAGCATTTGCTGTTAAAAGAACGAAGGTATCCAACACGATTGTTTCACTCCCTTCAAGAGCTCATGACTCTTACGTTTCTTACGCCAAATTGGCATTCTATGTTTAGTTAAATCATTCATATGTTTATTGACATAAAGCAATGGCGAAGACCTATAATACGTACTTCGCCATATGTTGCAAAAATTATTTATTCATTACGATAAACGCAATAACAGTTGCGATGATTGGAAGTGCCTCTACCAATGCAACCCCGATGAACATTGTTGTTTGAAGAACGCCGCGTGCTTCTGGTTGACGAGCGATCCCTTCAACTGTCTTAGAAACGATCAAACCGTTACCGATACCTGCACCAAGTGCACCTAGACCAACTGCAATAGCTGCTGCTAATAAACCCATACCCATTGTGTATTTCCTCCTAATATTTTGTATAGTTTTGTTTTGGTTCCCTATAAATAGGGTAGTTATATGTTTAGTGGTCTGTGCTGACTTTGTGAGCCATATAGACCATCGTTAACATAACGAAGATAAATGCTTGGATTGCACCGATGAACACGGAGAAACCTAGCCAAGCGAGTGCTGGAATCACAGCTCCGGCTAAACCGAAGATACTGGATGCACCGAGTGTTGCAAGTAAACCGATTAAGATCTCACCTGCGAAAATGTTACCGTACAAACGAAGACCGAGTGTCAACGTATTTGCAAATTCCTCAATGATTTTCAATGGAGCTAAGAAAGGAATTGGCTGGAAGTACGTTTTAAAGTACCCTCCGATACCGAGCTGCTTGATACCATAGAAGTGTGTTAACGCAACAACTGTAGAAGCGAGGGTTAACGTGATAACTGGATCGGCTGTTGGAGATTTCCACCAAAGCTCATGATCCCAAACGACTGCAAATGGCAATCCTAACATATTTGCTACGAAGACAAACATGATTAAGGTAATACCGAGCACGTGGAAGCGGCCTCCCGTTTTCCAGTCCATGTTGTTTTTAATGATGCCTTTAACGAAGTCCATTACCCACTCCATGAAGTTTTGCATGCCCGTTGGTTTCATCTGAAGCCTGCGAGTAGATGCAACTGCAATCAAGAAGACGACTAGACACGTCACAAACAGCATTAAAATATTCGAAGGGTTAAACCCGATTCCGAATAAATCAAAGTGTGGATTTTCATGATTCACGTTTTTGTTCACCTCCCCTTGCTAGTAAAGTGTCAATGCTTCAAATGGAACAGCAGATGACCAGTAAACAATAGTAGATACGGGATCATTAAACCGATCACCGTACTGATCAGATCAAACTCTTCCGGCAGTGCTAGTGCAATGGCGGCTGCCGCTACACCCGATGCAAAACGCAAGCCCATACCTAATGACTTCGCACGCTTTTCTTCCACAATGGAACGGTCAAACCTTTCCATTCGGCGAACTAAAATCCAAAAGTTATACATTCCGAAAACTGAGCCTAAAATAAGTCCAGCGAAGATTGTCCGGTAGTCCAGTACTAGCCAACCGAGCGCAAACAATGCGAGCAAAAAAAAGAAGCTCTTCTTTTGCCGACTAAAAATTTCTGCCATACTTTGCATTGTCTGTGATTCTCCTATTTCGTATTTGGATTTGAGTGATCGTGGTGAAGTGTTCAGTAGTTCTCTCGATGTTTGTCGAACAGATTCAGACATTGGCGTTTTGATCATGTTTCAACAAAATAGATTTCTTGCATAGAAATCTGGAAATTGTAAGTGAAACGTCGAGTTGTTCACCAGGTAGCGTTGTTTAGTGCGACACTGATAAAATGGTGAGCAGACGTTCATGGCGTGAAGATTAGAAACCTCGAAAAACATCATTTCTGTTATATAGATATGTATGAGTTCCTTATCAATCTTACCCTTTGTTAGCATACAATAGGGTGTTTTTTATGTCAATTGATTCTAGTGAATTAATTCACAATGCGTTCTCTTTGTCAAAGGTTCGACATATTTGTTTTTAACGTGTTTTTCACAGTTTATTTGATACTTTTTTATAAAAATAGGAGTAGGATAAGTGACTTCTCCAATGTGGTGTAGCAAAGTAGTGTACGTGTTAGGATTCTCCCGAGAGAAACCGGACGCTTTCCAGAGGGGACGCGGCCGTCCCCTCTGGAAAGTGTATCGTCTGGAAGCGCAAGCCACAAGATATTCCAAGGCAGCCTCACTCCATCCAAAGTCGTTCGCTTATTTCTATCGTCTAACTTGCTTTTAAATGAATGATTTATACACATATAATTGGCATGCGTAAAAGAGTATAGTTTCTTTCTATTATATAGAACCCAAAAACAGCAAACGACGATGAAGTCATTTGCTGTTTTTTTAGTTACAGTAAAGGCAAGTGTTTTAGTAGCGACTCTACAATGCGTTCTGAGGCATGTCCGTCACCATAGGGATTATGCGCTTTGGACATTTTTTCGTATTCAGCAGGATCGGATAATAACGTGTCAGTTAGACGGAAGATCGTTTCTTCTTCCGTTCCTGCCAACCGTAATGTTCCTGATTCGATACCTTCAGGGCGTTCTGTCGTATCTCTTAGTACGATCACCGGTTTTCCAAGAGACGGAGCTTCCTCTTGAATGCCGCCAGAATCTGTAAGAATAATATGCGAACGCGCTGCGAAGTTATGAAAATCTAATACTTCTAGAGGTTCGATTAAATGTACACGTTCATTGTCCCCAAGCAATTCATCCGCCACTTCACGCACCGCAGGATTCATATGAACAGGATAAATGACTTGAATATCTTCATATTTATCGAGTAATCGGTTAATCGCACGGAACATATTACGCATCGGCTCGCCAAGATTTTCACGTCGATGAGCAGTCAGTAAAATTAAGCGATCTTCACCGAGCTGATCAAACATTGGGTGATGATATGTCGGATCTACTGTCGTCTGCAACGCATCGATTGCAGTATTTCCCGTCACGAAGATTCGTTCTGCATTTTTTCCTTCATTTAATAAATTCTGTGCCGATTTTTCCGTCGGTGAAAAATGAAGATCCGCGATGACGCCTGTTAGTTGCCGGTTCATCTCTTCAGGGTATGGGGAATATTTATTCCACGTCCGCAGCCCCGCTTCCACATGACCTACCGCGATCTGATTGTAAAATGCTGCTAAACTTCCGATAAACGTCGTTGCTGTATCGCCATGCACGAGCACGATGTCGGGTTTTGATTCTTTCATAATCTTATCCAATCCTTCAAGGCCCCGTGTTGCTACATCGATCAATGTTTGACGGTTTTTCATAATATTTAAGTCATAATCTGGTGTGATGTTGAATGTTTCCAACACTTGATCGAGCATTTCACGATGTTGCGCAGTGACGGTGACGATTGACTCGATTTGATCAGGATGTTTTTCCAGTTCCAGTACGAGCGGAGCCATTTTTATCGCTTCCGGTCTTGTACCGAAAATCGTCATCACTTTCCATTTCTTAGTCAATGATTTTCCCTCCATTACTTCGTGCCAAATAAACGGTCGCCCGCATCTCCAAGTCCAGGCACGATATAGCCGTGTTCGTCCAATTTCTCGTCAAGCGCTGCAATGTAGACGTCTACATCAGGATGTGCTTCCGTTAGGACTTTTACGCCTTCCGGTGCAGCGACTAGGCACATAAACTTAATGTTAACAGCTCCACGCTTTTTCATGGAGTTGATCGCTTCAACCGCTGTACCGCCTGTCGCAAGCATCGGATCTACTACGATGAATTCACGTTCGGATACGTCAGAAGGTAGCTTCACGAAATATTCGACAGGTTGTAATGTTTCGGGGTCGCGGAATAATCCGACATGTCCTACTTTTGCTGCCGGGATTAAATCGATAATGCCATCCACCATACCGATTCCTGCACGCAGGATAGGAACAATTCCTAGTTTTTTTCCGGCTAAGATACGGGATTTCGCTTCGCAGACTGGTGTCTGGATCGTAATTTCTTGTGTTGGAAGATCGCGTGTGATTTCGAAAGCCATTAGTGTCGCTAGTTCGTTTACGAGTTCGCGAAATTCTTTCGTTCCTGTATCGGCTTTACGTATAAATGTCAGTTTGTGCTGGATTAATGGATGATCAAATACATGTACTTTTCCCATTCGTATCGCTCCTTTTCGGAATATCTTGTACATTATAACAGATATTCAGCGATAGTCATACGCGAAGTGACTATGGTGATTGGATGGAATGAGGCTGACTTGGAATGTCTTGCGGCTTGCGCTTCCAGACCGTACTTTGTGTATACAAGACAGTTAAATAGTTCTTTGTAGGGGGTGAAGACTACGTGGGCTTGTCAGGTACTTTATGTTTGTTTATTAGATGGGGCAAGGCTGAATTGAAGAGTCTTGCGGCTTGCGCTTCCAGACGATACGCTTTCCGGAGGGGACGCGGTGGACCTCGCAAAAGTGCGCTGCGAGTTACACCTGTCGTCCTGATCCTCCCGGAGTCGATCGCCTTCCAGCTCCAGCCATACTTTGTGTAGGCAAGACAGGTTGATCACTCTTTGTAGGGGATGAAAGACCAAGTAAGTAGACTTGTCTGATACAATGCTACCGTTTTTGAAGTTAAAAAGCGGTGAAGTGTGGCTAGCTACTATAACTGTTTCGATGAACTGCGTGGAAAAAGCAATGACTCTATATGTATTCAATCTGGCAATCCAAAGCTTCACCCACACTGTTGAGGAAGTAGAGCTTACCATACTCTATTTCTGGACAAACACGAACTGGCTTCCCGACACAAAGTCAAGGATTCTCCCGGAAGAACCGGCGACTCCTGGAGGATCAGTGCGACAGGCGTAATCGCCAATGCACTTCTGGCGAGTCCGCCGCGCACCCTCAGGAAAGCGTCCGGTTCTGGAGGGAGAATCCTAACACGTACACTATTTTTTCTGCACTAAGATAGAAGAGTCACTTACCCCACTCTAACTTCTGGACGAACACCAACTGATTTCCCGACAAAAAAAAACACCCGACATGTTGTCAGGTGTTTTATTTTTATGCGTATAGTGGATGTTGATCTGTAAGAGCAGTAACTGCTTTGCGCGCTTCTGCTTTAGCCGTTTCGTCTTCGTGATTTTTCAATAGATTTGCGATAATACGGCCGACTTCCACCATATCCTCTTCTTTGAATCCACGTGTCGTAACAGCTGGTGTACCGATACGAATACCTGAAGTGACGAATGGTCCTTCTGTGTCGAACGGTACTGTGTTTTTGTTTACTGTAATACCGATTTCGTCTAGTACGTGCTCTGCTACTTTTCCAGTTAGGTTCAATGACTTCAATTTCACTAGTACGATATGGTTATCCGTACCACCTGAAACTACTTCAATTCCTTCTTCATTTAACTTTTGTGCTAGAGCTCTTGCATTTTTCTTCACTTGTTGAGCGTATTCTTTAAATTCCGGTTGCAATGCTTCTTTGAATGCTACTGCTTTAGCAGCGATCACGTGCATCAACGGACCACCTTGCACACCCGGGAATACTGTTTTATCGATTTTGCGACCGAATTCTTCAGCTGTCTCTTCATTTAATAAAATCAAACCACCGCGTGGACCACGTAATGTTTTATGTGTTGTAGATGTAATGAAATGTGCGTGTGGTACTGGGTTCGGGTGCTCGCCTGAAGCAACAAAACCTGCGATGTGCGCCATATCTACCATTAAGTATGCTCCTACTTCATCCGCGATTTCACGGAATTTAGCGAAGTCGATTTCACGTGGGTATGCACTCGCCCCAGCTACGATCATTTTAGGCTTATGCTCTAATGCTTTTTGACGAACATCTTCGTAATCGATCACTTCTTCGTCTTTTGTCACACCGTATTCCACAAAGTTATATAGAATGCCGGAGAAGTTTACTGGTGAACCGTGTGTCAAGTGACCACCGTGGGATAGGTTCATACCAAGGACCGTGTCGCCCGGTTCCAGTGCAGTGAAATAAACTGCCATATTCGCTTGTGCACCTGAATGCGGTTGAACGTTTGCGTATGCTGCACCGAATAGTTCTTTTACACGATCGCGCGCAAGATCTTCTACTACATCGACATGTTCGCATCCACCGTAGTAACGACGTCCTGGGTAACCTTCAGCGTATTTATTTGTAAGGTATGATCCTTGTGCTTCCATTACCGCTTCCGTTACAAAGTTTTCCGATGCAATTAGTTCGATGTTTGAGTTTTGACGACCTTTTTCTGCCATAATTGCTTCAAATACAGCTGAGTCATCGCGCTTTACGTTACTTAAGTCCATTAGATAATATCCCCTTTTTTTCTAGTAATATTTATGTTTTATTGTATTATACCTATTTTATTCGTAGTGCGCACGACTTCCGCCAATCAATTTAGGACGAGTAGTCGCTAGTGTAATAATTGCTTCACCGACTTGTTTGATAGAAGTTCGAATAGGTACTACGACTGGCTTCATCTGCATACCGATTAACGTTTGCCCAATATCAATTCCTGCATTGGCACGAACTGCTTCCACCACGACAGGATCTTTGAATTGATTGTAAGCGTAAGTGGACATGGACCCCCCCGCTTTAAAAACAGGAACGACGGAAACAGGCTCTAATTGAAATTTCTCAGCCGTTTGCCGTTCGAGTGTCACGGCGCGGTTAATATGTTCACACCCTTGAAATGCGAGGTGGATGTCATGTTGTTCTGCAAATTTCTGAAGTGGTCCGAATAAAGCTTCACCAATTTCAAGCGCCCCACTCGTACCGATACGCGCACCCGCTACTTCTGAAGTGGAGCAACCTACGATAAAGATCGTTCCTTTTGCAGGTGGTGCTTGCTGCGCAAATTCAGTTAGTGCTTGTTCAAGTTGCAGTTTCCATAATGCTATAGCGTCCACTGGTTGCACAACCTTTCTGTATTACTTTTCCAAGTCCATCATTTTTTCGATACGACGTTCATGACGGCCGCCTTCAAAGTCAGTTGCTAACCATGTACTGACGATTTCGCGTGCAAGTCCCGCACCGATGACACGTTCACCCATTGCGATGATGTTTGAGTTGTTATGTTCGCGTGTAGCTTTTGCACTGAATACGTCATGTACGAGTGCACAGCGAATTCCTTTTACTTTGTTGGCGGCAATTGACATGCCAATGCCAGTCCCGCAAATTAAAATGCCGCGTTCTACTTTTCCTTCTGCGACGTCACTAGCTACTGGCAACGCGTAGTCAGGATAGTCTACAGAGGCGTCTGAATCGGGGCCATAGTCTACGTATTCTATGTCGAGTTCTTTCAATAGATTGGTAATTTCTTTGCGGAGATTATTGCCTCCGTGGTCTGAAGAAATTGCAACTTTCACTGCGCACCCTCTTTTCTATTTTTACTTATCGCCTATTCTACCACCATTCGATAAAAAAATCATCGGTTTTACTGCTTTGTTTTTGATTTTTTGATTTTTTTAGTATGTAGATTTGTCACAAAGACGAATGTTATATAGATAACGCTTGTCTAACGTCCGTCTTTCTGTATGCTTTTTAGGTGGTTTCTTAGTTAGTGAAGGGAGTTTGTGTTTGAACGTGACACGATTTTGTTTCGGGTTCTAGATTTAGTGAGGGTTCTGCTTTCAGTAGCCGCTTCGGCGCGTGGGGGATTGCCTTTCGCTATGAGCCAGCTAGCTTAGCTGCTAGTTGTCTCATAGCTTCGGCTGACCCCGCAGTTGCTTCTTCGCTAGTACGGACAGGTTAATTGTGATAGTTTCTTTACTTTGTTAAAGCAGTTGGAGTTGGAACGTGACGCGACACTTTTTTCGGTTCTAGATTTAGTGAGGGTTCTGCTTTCAGTAGCCGCTTCGGCGCGTGGGGGATTGCCTTTCGCTATGAGCCAGCTAGCAGGAAAACACTGCTAGTTGTCTCATAGCTTCGGCTGACCCCGCAGTTGCTTCTTCGCTAGTACGGACAGGTTATAAAGTGTGGTGACCATATTAAGTAAAAAGATAGTTATCGACTACAGTGAACTACAATTTAGTAACTATCCTCACTAAACGAAGGCGCCTCACAAGCGGTAGGCGGAGCGACGAGACGGAAAAGCGATCTTCTTTTCTGGCTCATCGCGGGAGCCATCCGCCAGCGCCGCAGTGACTACAATGAACCGATCACCTTCAAAATTCAGGAACGACACTAGGTAGTCTTACACTAGCCCAAATCTTTCACAAACTACAGTGAACTACAATTTAGTAACTATCCTCACTAAACGAAGGCGCCTCACAAGCGGTAGGCGGAGCGATGAGACGGAAAAGCGATCTTCTTTTCTGGCTCATCGCGGGAGCCATCCGCCAGCGCCGCAGTGAATTCAATGAACCGATCACCTTCAAAATTCAGGAACGACACTAGGTAGTCTTACATTAGCCCAAATCTTTCACAAACTACAGTGAACTACGATTTGTACCTGCCCTCACTAAACGAAGGCGCCTCACAAGCGGTAGGCGGAGCGGAGCGACGAGACGGAAAAGCGATCTTCTTTTCTGGCTCATCGCGAGAGCCATCCGCCAGCGTCGCAGTGACTACAGTGAACCGATCACCTTCAACATCAGAAACGACACTAGGTAGTCCTGCACTAGCCCAACACAAAATCCCCACTTAATCAGCGGGGATTTTTGTATTCAATCAGCAGACCGGTCAAATCTTCGGATGACTTTGTATAACTGCTCGGACTGCGCTTGAAGTTCAAGAGCTTTTTCGTTCGTCTGCTCTATCGAAGCTACTTGTTCTTCGGTGGCGGCTTGTACTTCTTCGGCGCCTGCTGATGTTTGTTCTGCGATGGTTGCGACTTCTATGGACTGTACCGCAGTATGTTCGATCGTTTGCAGTTGTCGGCTGACGATTTGAGTAATTTCTTCTACAGATTCAACGACCGCATGAATGATGACGGTCATGGATTCCACATTCGCATTTGTTTCAGTCGCCCGCTTTGCTTCAGCCGATGCTGTTTGCACTTGATGCTTCATTTCGGAGACGACTTTTTCCACATTTTCTTGAATGCTTTTGACGAGAGAAGAAATCATTTGCACCGCATTGGCACTTTCGTCTGCTAGATTACGCACTTCTTCCGCCACTACCGCAAATCCTTTTCCATGTTCGCCTGCACGGGCAGCTTCGATCGAGGCATTGAGTGCAAGGAGATTCGTCTGCCCTGCAATGCTCCCTACCAGTTCGACGATTTCACCGATTTTATGTGCATTCTCATCTAATTCCTGTATCGTATCCAATGCTTGTTCGCTTTGGGCTGTCATTTGATGGATGCCTGCTAATACAGATTGAAAAACTTCAGTCGTTATGTGTAATTCACGTAACATCGCTTTAGATTGTTCAGAAGACTGGCCTGCCCGACTATTTACTTCAGTCGCTAATTGTCGGACGTCCTCAATCGCCTGAGCCGTTTTTTTAATTGCGTTAGAAGTAGTTTCCGCTCCGCTCGAAATTTCTTCGATCGTACGCGCAATTGCGTCAGACTGTCCGGAAGCTGCTGCCGTTTCTTTCGTCAATGAGTCTACACACTCCACCGTCGCTTGAAAGTTCGCTTCAATTTGTTCGATGATACTGCGCAAATTAATAACTACTTGTTGGAAAGCCTGAGATACCGAATGGATTTCATCGGAGGAATTCGGTAATTGTATGTCCGATCCGATCTTACCATCCGCCACTTTCATCGCAGCCGTTTCCAAACGCTGTAACGGTTTAGTTAAGATAACACTAAATAAGGCTGCTAGAATTCCTGACCACATGACACCCATCGCATACGTAATTAACTCAAAAACAAATGGTCGAACGTCTGGGAAGAACGTAGGTTGCACCCAATTAATGAAGATTGCGCTAGTCGTATAGGTGATGACTGCTAAAATCACGACAAATAAAACAAGTTTCTTACGCAAACCTACTTTCTTCTTTCTTTCTGTCATCGCTTCTCCTCCGCAAGCTGCTGGATCATCGGATAAATGAGTTCTGTCAGCTCATTGAATGTCGTGCGATATGTTGACAAGTCGCCTCCATACGGATCATGAACGTCTAGATTATACGATGTTCCGCGATATTCTTTTAATGTAAACACTTTTTCTTTCATTTCTGGAAATGCACCATGCAGAAAATCACGGTGGCTTTTGGTCATAGTTAAAATTATGTCCGCCCACTGCATATCCGATCGTTTTAATTCATTTGAGAATTTTTTGTATGCCATATCGGCTTCTCTCAATAGTTGTGCGGAGTTTACTGAAATCGGCATTCCATCCATTGCGTGGATTCCGGCAGACTTCGCTTGAACACCTGAAACGTCCGCATGATTTACGATCGCTTCAGCTAACGGACTTCTACACGTATTTCCTGTACAAATAAAGTAAATATTCATTTTTCTCACCTACTTTACAGAATAACGGAATTATAAGAGAAAAGATACATCTTTCTTTACATCACAAGGGACAATACACCTATGACAATGAAAGCAATACCTGTTACATACCTAATATACTTTCCATGGATTAAACGGAAACGTCCTGAAAATACTAATGCGATACTTGAAAAAAAGAAAGAAAAGAAACCAGACACAAAAATAAACAACCATTTATTTAATTGCATCATACCAAATGTAACACTTACCGTAAAAGCATCCATACTGACAAGTAGCGCTAAAAAGAACGGGGAAATCATTTTTATCATAGAAGGACGTGTTCCATCATCTAATAGAATGTGTAGACCAATGAAACTGAGCAAGACACCCGATAATAGTTGACTCCATCCGTCGAAGTACTGAATAGCCAGCTCTCCCATGTAAAAACCGATTAGTGGAAATAGCATATTTAAAATGGTAGTCCACAGTACAATCATTAGTCTGCCGCGACGAATTCTAAGAACTGTGTAGACAATGAGTATATCGATTGTCGTAATAATCGCTGCTATCATTTCGATCAATGAATAAGCCCCCTCGCAGTTCGCATCTAGTCATCTTATGCGATTGCTTAAGGGGGCTATTCATAGATTATTTCATTCGGAAAATCGTTTTCCATCCGAAGCTTTTTCTAGTCGGTTCATAACAGCGGCACCGATGCCTGAAAGATCCGTTTCTATCGCTAAAATCATATCCGCGTCTGTTGTATCGCATTGACGAATCGCTCTATATAGATTGGTAGCCAACGATTCTTGACTGTCGATTGAACCTGTTGAAAAGTACCAGTCTGCTTTCTCTGTGTATAACTCATCAGGTCCAATAATAGCTGCACGCTTTTTCTGTTGATGAATATGATCTAACGCATGTTCTATGACTGCAAGATTTGGCTCGATTACGAATAACGGTGCATCGGGCGCGTAATGTGTATATTTCATCCCTGGTGCACGGGGTGTTTGAATTTCGTCTTCTGGTTTGGTAGCTACATGCACTGTACCAATGAGTTCTTCTATCTGCTCTTTAGATATGCCGCCCGGACGTAAAATAACTGGCGGTGTGACAGTAACGTCCAAAACGGTAGATTCTACACCAATACCCGTAGCGCCGCCGTCTAAGATTAATGGAATTTTTCCCATTAAATCATGATACACGTGTTCAGCTTCAGTCGGACTTGGCTTTCCACTTCGGTTGGCACTCGGCGCGGCTAATGGCAATTTCAGTTTTTGTAATAATTGCAGAGCTACCGGATGATCCGGCATACGAATCGCAACCGTATGCATCCCCGCTGTCACCGTTTCAGCAATGACTCCCGGCTTTTTCTCCATCACTAACGTTAGTGGGCCGGGCCAAAATTCTTCCATTAGAACTTCCGCCACTTTGGGAACGTCAGCCACGTACTGCGCAACATCTTGTTTTCTTCCAATATGTACAATCAACGGATTATCAGCCGGTCTTCCTTTCGCTTCAAATATCCGCTGCACTGCTTTTTCATCTGTTGCGACAGCTCCGAGACCATAAACTGTTTCAGTCGGAAATGCAACAACCCCTCCAGACTTAAGAATATCCACAGCCTGTGTATAGCTTTCCTCTTTACCAACAGTGTTATCCACTATTTCCTTCATCGTCTTCACGTTCTCAACTCCTTCTTATACACATTCCCTATGAATTATCCACAAAAACTGTGAATAGTTTTATGAGAACCATGATTTTATCCACTCCCAAATGAAAAATGTAACAGGTTCTTCTTCTGTTTCAGCTACTGTTGCTTCTTCTGGAAAACAAACATTCGGGAATAATGCACACCACCAATTATCCCCTTTTCCTCTGCCTATTTTCAAAATATACGCATCATAGACACCTTGTTGCTGGATCGCAAAGCCGATTCTTTTCGGCGGAATTAACGCAGCGCTATGTTCAAACGTAATAGGTAATCCATTCGCTTGTTGACGGGCACGCTCAATAATTTGCGGCTTCAATACTAGTAATTGCTCATTTATTTGTTTAGTGGGCGTTTGATTCAGCGCTTGTTCTAGTAATGGGGCAATAGCCGTTTGAACTTGTAGTTTCATTTGTTGATCGGCTGCTGTATTGGAGTTTGCTAGAATTCGAAATTGTGCCGCTTCACTTGTCGGCACTTCTTGACTGAATAATAATAGAACACTTTGGATCGCAAGTAATACGAGTACAAATTCTATAAAAGCTACTAGTTTCGATATCTTCGCTGGTTGTTGTGTAATTGGATAATCTTGTAACATGTCATCCCCTCCTGCACTCTATCATGACCCGCAGGAGGATATTTTATTCATCGAATCTCACAAAATATCATTCGATCCTTTTTATTGATATCTTGCACAACTTCTACTTTTGCGTCCGGGAAGGATTTTTGGAGATATTGCCGCACCATTTCCCCTTGTTGATAACCTATTTCGAATCCAATGAGTGCCGGTCGATTCATTAAAGACGGTAATTTTTCAGCGAGTCTGCGGTAAAAATACAATCCGTCTTCCTCTGCAAATAAAGCAGACTCCGGCTCAAAGTCATAGACAGTTGCCGACATTTGGTCTTTCTCGTAAGGTGCGATATAAGGAGGATTGGATAAAATAATATCCCACTTTCTTTGTTCGAGCGGTTCTTCCATATCTCCTTGTAAGAATGTAATATCGACGCGATTTCTTTCTGCATTACGTTTTGCGACTTCAAGTGCTTTTTCACTATAATCAGTCGCCGTCACTTCTGCTTGCGGATATTCTGTTTTAAATGCTAAAGCAATTGCTCCGCTGCCCGTTCCGATGTCAGCCATTTGAATCTTTTCATCACCAAACATCCTACTCGCCCGTTCGATCGCATAATAAACCAATTCTTCCGTCTCTGGTCGGGGGATTAACACATGTTCATTCACTTCAAATGAAAGACCATAAAATGATTCTTCGCCTAAAATGTATTGAATCGGCTTTCCTGTAACGAGTTCGGTTATATATGACCAAAATAACGTGCAAGGTTCTAGCGGAAGGTGTTCTTGCAAACTAGCTAAGTAATTCGCTCGGCTTTTCCCTGTTACAGCAAGCATCGCCATTTCAGCCGTTCTAGTTTCCAGTCCGCGGGCGTCTAAAATCTGCTCTGCCCGTCTGACTGATTCTAAAATCGTCTCAGTCATTTCGATCCAAACTTTCTAAACGATGTGCTTGTTCTTCAATAATCAATGCATTGATGACTTCATCTAATTTCCCTTCGATGATTTGATCGAGCTTCTGAATCGTGAGCCCTATTCGATGATCGGTGACGCGATTTTGCGGGAAGTTATATGTGCGGATTCGCTCAGAACGATCACCTGAACCAACTGCTGACTTTCTCTTTTCATCATACTCCGCTTGCGCTTCTTGCATAAACTTATCATTCACACGCGCACGTAATACTTTCATTGCTTTTTCTTTATTTTTAATTTGAGATTTTTCATCTTGAATAGATACTGTGATACCCGTTGGTAAATGCGTGAGTCGAACGGCAGACATCGTCGTATTAACCGATTGTCCTCCTGGTCCTGACGAAGCAAACGTATCTGTGCGAATATCTTTTTCATGAATTTCGATTTCCACTTCTTCTGTTTCAGGCAAACAAGCGACTGTTGCTGTAGATGTATGCGTCCGTCCACCCGACTCCGTTTCTGGTACACGCTGCACTCGATGCGCTCCATTTTCATATTTCAATTTTGAGTACGCACCCGTTCCATCAATCATAAAAATGATCTCTTTAAAACCACCAAGTTCAGTCGGCGAAGAATCCAGCACTTCTACTTTCCAATGATTCGCTTCGGCGTACCTTGTGTACATGCGATATAGACTTCCTGCGAATAGAGCCGCTTCGTCTCCACCCGCTGCGCCACGAATTTCCATAATGACGCTTTTATTATCATTCGGGTCTTTCGGGATGA
Source organism: Sporosarcina sp. PTS2304 (assembly GCF_003351785.1). GTDB lineage: Bacteria > Bacillota > Bacilli > Bacillales_A > Planococcaceae > Sporosarcina. Next base: position 3,366,795 of record NZ_CP031230.1, on the reverse strand, counting down.
GCAGAACTTTTAACTGTTCTTCTAATGACTCGATGCGCTCTTCCAACTCGTCAATTTCCATTTTCACGAGTTCTTTCATTTCCTCATCCAAATGTTCTTCTTGCATCTCTTTTGCGCTTTTATATTGAGCTTGAACTTCTTTATATTCGCGATATACTTCCACGGTTTCTTGAAGGTCAGATTGTTCTTTTGAGTATGTGCGTAATTTATCCAAGTCATTGACGATTTCGGGATCACTGAGTAATTCATTGAGCCGATCATAACGATCCTCTACTGCTTGCAGTCTATCGAACATAATGATTTCACCTCTTCTAATATGTTTGTTTTCCATGAAAATTTGTGTATAGCAGAACCGCCTATCCTTTCAAGCTGATGGATAGACGGCACAGTGTATTATTTGACGTGCGCATTTACCGGCACTTCGTGATGTAATCGACAACGTGGTTCATAAGCTTCTGAAGCTCCTACTAAAATAATCGGATCATCATAGCGAGCAGGTTGTCCATTGATTAAACGTTGAGTACGACTTGAAGGAGATCCACAAACTGTACAAACCGCTTGCAGTTTTGTCACAAGTTCCGCAACAGCCATCAATTGAGGCATCGGTCCAAAAGGTTCTCCTCTGAAGTCTTGATCGAGTCCTGCGACAATGACACGAAATCCGCGATCCGCTAAGCTAATCGCCACTTCGAGTATTTCTTCATCGAAAAACTGCGCTTCATCAATAGCGACCACATCGAAATCATCTGATACAAGATTAGGTATTTCACAAGCTTTACGAATAGGATTGGCAATCATAGATGTGCCATCGTGACTGACTACCGCTTCCTCACTATATCGGTCGTCAATTGCCGGTTTGAATACCGCGATCTTCTGCTTTGCAAATTCTGCTCGACGGATCCGACGAATTAACTCCTCCGATTTACCTGAAAACATACTGCCGCAGATGACTTCCATCCAGCCGCCTTGCATTGAAACGTACATGTTCAATCTCCTTTCGCTGTCGTGTTATGTATATGTTTTTTGTTTTTATGAGCGCTACACCATGTTCTATGAGCGCTACACCTCGGTCTATGAGCGCTACACCTCGGTCTATGAGCGTTACTACTCGGTCTATGAGCGCTACACCTCGGTCTATGAGCGTTATTCCACGGTCTATGAGCGCTACTCCTCGATCTATGAGCGCTACTCCTCGGTCTATGAGCGCTACTCCAGGTTCTATGAGCGCTACACCACGGTCTATGAGCGCTACTCCAGGTTCTATGAGCGCTACTACTCGATCTATGAGCGCTACTCCAGGTTCTATGAGCGCAACACCACGGTCTATGAGCGTTATTCCTCGGTCTATGAGCGCTACTACTCGATCTATGAGCGCTACATCTCGGTCTATGAGCGCTACTCCTCGGTCTATGAGCGCAACTACTCGGTCTATGAGCGCTACATCTCAGTCTATGAGCGCTACTCCAGGTTCTATGAGCGCAACACCACAGTCTATGAGCGCTACATCATGTTCTATGAGCGCAATATCACGCACGCGACCTATTATACTTCATGATAAAAATACCCGTCTGGCACGACTGCACCTGACGGGTATCTGGCATTTGATTACTCTTGTTCTTGTTCAACCTTGATGCCGTATTTTTTGTTGAAACGGTCAACACGGCCGTCTGCTGTAGCAAACTTCTGACGTCCTGTGTAGAATGGATGACATTCTGAACATACTTCTACGCGAATGTCTTCTTTTACAGAACCTGTTTCAAATTTATTGCCACATGAGCAAGTTACATTTGCAACTTTGTAATTAGGATGAATTCCTGCTTTCATCGGTCTCTCTCCTCTCGCCCTGAACCATCTGGAACAGAGTATAAATTTCGGGTGTTTTATTGACCAGTTGTCAATAAAACGGATCGATGCCTTACACGGCCCGTTTGTGTCAGCCGCATATGCAGTGCACGGAAAAACCGTACTTGAACAGTATAGCAAAATCATACGTATTGTGCAACTGTTTGATTCGCATTTTTATTGGCTACCGCCTTGTTAAATCAACCCTTTGCCTTTACGGTGTGCTTTCATTTCTTCGTTTAGCTTATCAAAAAATTCTTCATTATTTTCAGATTGACGAAGTTTTCGCAGGAAGCGTTCTGCGAAGTCCGGCGCGTCAGAAAATGTTTTTCTAATAGCCCATAGTTTTTCAAGTTTATCCGCCGGAATGAGAAGGTCTTCTTTTCTCGTACCAGAACGGCGAATGTCCATCGCTGGAAAAATTCGGCGCTCTGCAAGACTGCGGTCTAGATGAAGTTCCATATTACCCGTTCCTTTAAACTCTTCGTAAATTACTTCGTCCATGCGTGAGCCTGTTTCAATCAAAGCAGTCGCCAAAATAGTTAAGCTACCGCCTTCTTCAAGATTACGCGCTGCACCGAAGAATCGTTTCGGACGGTGGAATGCTGCCGGGTCAATCCCTCCGGATAACGTCCGTCCACTTGGCGGAATTACTAAGTTAAATGCACGAGCCAGTCGAGTTATAGAGTCCATTAAAATAATGACATCACGTTTATGCTCCACTAGACGCATCGCACGTTCAAGTACAAGTTCCGCAACTTTCACGTGGTTTTGTGGGACTTCATCAAATGTTGAGCTCACTACATCCGCATTCACTGAACGTTCGATATCAGTTACTTCTTCCGGACGCTCATCGATTAGCAAAACGATTAGTTCCGCTTCCGGATGATTGGTCGTTATCGCATTGGCAATTTCTTTTAACAGCATCGTCTTTCCTGCTTTTGGGGGAGCGACGATTAATCCACGTTGCCCGAATCCGACAGGCGATACAAGATCCATAATACGTGTAGAAATACGATTTTTTGTTGTTTCTAAACGTATTTGACGATCTGGATAAAGAGGAGTCAAGGCAGGAAAATGCACGCGTTCACGGGCTACTTCAGGGTTTTGGCCGTTGACCGCTTCAACTTGCAACAAGCCGTAGAAACGTTCATTTTCTTTAGGCGGACGTACTTTCCCTGTTACTTTATCTCCGTTACGCAAGTCAAAACGGCGAATTTGGGAAGCAGATATGTAAATGTCTTCTGAACTAGATGAATAATTGATCGGTCGTAAGAAGCCATATCCTTCCGATTGGATAATTTCCAAGACACCTTCCATGAAAAAGAAGCCTTCTTGTTCTGCTCGGGATTTCAAAATAGCAAAGATTAATTCTTTCTTTGTTAACTTACTATAATTTGTGACTTTAAACTGCTTCGCAAGGGAGTATAGATCCTTCAACGTCATACTCTCGAGGTCTGCCAGGGTAATCATCGTCATCAGTGTGCACCACTCTTCATTTTAATATAGGGATTTTTGTGCAAATTAAATAGAAAGGAAGTACGTTACGCAGCTTCCTTTCTTTTACTATAACTTGGCATTATGGATCATTCATAGTTTTGGAAATAGAATCCCGGCTGTGACACCGGGTAGTGTGGGAGTTAGTCTTGCATAACGAGAAGAGGTTTTTTCTTCATGCTGTGGCGACCTTCTACAAATCGAATAGTACCCGACTTAGAGCGCATGACTAGTGATTGTGTACGGCAATATGACCCTTTAAACTGTACGCCATCCATCAATTCACCATCTGTTACGCCTGTTGCAGCGAAAATACAGTCATCGCCTTTGACTAAGTCGTCCATCATCAATACTTTATCTACATCGATGCCCATTTTAATGCAACGTTCGCGTTCTTCATCATTTGAAGGAACTAAACGTCCTTGAATCTCTCCACCTAAACATTTTAATCCGACAGCTGCGATGACCCCTTCAGGAGCGCCGCCCATTCCGAATAAAATATCTACACCCGTGTCATCGAATGCTGTATTGATTGCAGCTGCTACGTCGCCATCATTGATTAACTTAATGCGAGCACCAGCCGAACGAATCTCATCAATAATGTCTTTATGACGTTCACGATTTAAGACAGATGCTACTAAGTCGCCTACTTCTTTGTTTTTTGCTTTGGCTACTGCATGTAAGTTTTCTGTAACAGTTGCATCGATATTAATTTTACCAACCGCTTCAGGACCTACTGCAATTTTATCCATATACATATCAGGGGCATTCAAAAGGTTACCTTTGTCAGCTACCGCTAAAACTGCCAGCGCGTTCCATCCGCCTGCTGCGACAATATTCGTTCCTTCTAAAGGGTCGACTGCAACATCTACCGCCGGACCGTGACCAGTTCCTAGTTCTTCACCGATATAAAGCATAGGTGCTTCGTCCATCTCACCTTCACCAATGACTACTACACCTTCCATTGGGATTGTATCGAATACTTGACGCATCGCTTCAGTTGCAGCGTCGTCTGCTTCGTTTTTCAAACCGCGTCCCATCCAGCGAGCTGCCGCAACGGCTGCCGCTTCTGTCACACGTACTAATTCCATTGATAAACTACGTTCCATAATGTTTTGTTCCTCCTGTTTGTGGTAAAATACGAATCGCATTTCACCTTTCGATTTACCTACGTTCGCATCTAGAGCAATTTCTCACTCCGAATGTGTCGTTGGAATCTATTATACACGAATTGGCAATTAGCGTCACTCTGAAATAGAGGCAGTTTTTTTACCTTCTACTTTACTAATGTCCGCTCCGAGCTTTTGAAGCTTCTGAATAATTTTCCCATACCCGCGTTCGATATGCTCAATTTCTTGAATTTCAGTTTCTCCACTCGCAAGTAAGCCTGCAATTAATAGCGCCGCACCTGCACGTAAATCTGTTGCTTCTACAGTCGCTGCATGTAAAGGAGTCGGTCCTGTAATAATTGCGGAACGCCCTTCTACCCTACCATCTGCATTCATGCGGCGGAGTTCGTCAATTTGTTTGAAACGTGCAGGATAAATCGTATCCGTTAAAATAGATGACCCTTCCGCTTGTGTAGAAAGTACACCGAACGGTTGCTGAAGATCTGTCGGAAAACCTGGATAAACTAATGTTTTCACATCTACCGCTTGAAGCTTTTCCGTTTTCGGAATGTGGATTTGCTCTACACCGACCTCCACTTTGACGCCCATTTCACGCAATTTTGCTGTAACAGCCTCTACGTGAAGTGGTATCACATTATCAATCGTAATCCCATCACCGATTGCTGCTGCCATAATCATATGCGTGCCTGTTTCAATTCGATCCGGAATAATCGTATGTTTGGTTCCGTGGAGCTTTTCCACACCTTCAATACGAATAACGTTCGTTCCAGCCCCTTTGATATTCGCACCCATATTCGATAGCAACGTGGCAACATCAATAATTTCAGGTTCTTTGGCTGCATTCTCTATAATTGTTTTACCTTTAGCTTTAACTGCAGCCAACATAATATTGATTGTTGCCCCAACACTGACAACATCCAAATAAATTTTTGCGCCGCGCAATTCATTGGCTCGCAGATAAATGGCACCGTGTTCGTTTTCAACAGTAGCACCTAACGCTTCAAACCCTTTTATATGCTGGTCGATTGGTCTAGGTCCTAAATGGCAACCACCTGGTAAACCAATTACCGCATGACCGAACTTGCCTAACATCGCACCCATCATATAGTAGGAAGCTCGAAGTTTTTTTACATTGCCATTAGGTAGAGGCATAGAAATGATTTCAGAAGGATCAATCGTCATCTTACCGTCATTCATCTCTACTTTCCCACCGATCTCTTCGACCAATGCCTGTAATGTGAAAACATCTGAAATCTCAGGTAGGCCTGCAATTGTTACAGGCGAGTCCGCTAAAATTGCTGCTGGAATTAGAGCAACTGCGCTGTTTTTCGCACCACTTACTCTAATCGTTCCTTGCAATCGCTTGCCACCTTTAATTTTGTAAACGTCCATGTCGATCTCCTTTTGTTCCATCACTTATTCGTTCTAGTTTCCCAGTCTTTTAGAAATTGATCGATTCCTTTAGCTGTTAAAGGGTGCGCGAATAAGCTTTGCAACACATTAAACGGTGTCGTTGCAATATGAGCGCCAGCTAATGCTGCAGCTGTAATATGCTGAGGATGTCTGATGGAAGCAGCAATAATTTGTGTGTCCAAATTATGGATTGTGAAAATATCAGAAATGGTTTCAATTAACTCTACACCATTTTGTCCGATGTCATCTAAGCGGCCGATGAACGGTGATACGTATGTGGCTCCTGCACGTGCTGCCAGTAATGCTTGGTTTGCACTAAAAACAAGTGTCACATTTGTTTGGATTCCTTCTGCAGCAAATACCGAACAAGCTTTCAATCCTTCTGGTGTCATCGGCAATTTCACTGTAATATTTTTCGCTATACTTGCTAGTTTGCGTCCTTCTTCAATCATACCTTCTGCATCGAGTGCGATGACTTCTGCACTTACCGAACCTGCAACAAGTGCCGTAATCTCTTTCAAACGATCGTGGAATGAAATATTTTCTTTTGCGACGAGTGAAGGATTTGTCGTAACGCCAGAAATAATTCCCCAGCTATGCGCTTCTTTTATCTCATCAAAGTTTGCAGTATCTATAAAAAATTTCAAGTATATTACCCCCGGATGTATTGTTTTTTATTTCCAATGAAAAAGAAGGAGACGTATTTCACTCCTCCCTCACATTCTACATACTTTTTGTTACGCTTTTTGTGAGCTACCAAATTCACGCATTTTGCCAATTACAGTTGTTTTGATAGCTTCACGCATAGGTGTTAAATATTTACGTGGATCATACACGTCAGCATCGGCTGCTAATACGTCACGCACTGCTTGTGTACCTTGGATTTGATTTTCCGTGTTGACGTTAATTTTAGAGGTTCCTAAAGAAATTGCACGTTCAATATCTTGTAACGGAATGCCTGTACCGCCATGCAATACAAGTGGAATATCGCCTTGCTTAGAAATTTCTTCCATTTCTTCAAATCCTAAATTTGGCTCGCCTTTATAAGGGCCATGGACAGAACCAAGTGCAGGAGCCAGGCAGTCAATACCTGTTTTCTCAACTAATTCTTTACACTCTGCCGGATCTGCATAGATGACACCGTCAGCGATCACATCGTCTTCTTGGCCACCGACGACTCCGAGTTCCGCTTCTACAGATACATTATGCTGTTTCGCAAGTTCTACCACTTTTTTTGTGATTTCAATATTTTCTTGAAGCGGCTTAGAAGATGCATCAATCATAACTGACGTAAAACCTGCCTCAATTGCCTGTTCACACTTTTCAAAACTGGAGCCATGATCTAAGTGGATTGCGACAGGAACAGTCGTGCCAAGATCCTTCATCAAACCTTTCACCATCATTACTACTGTATTGAAGCCGCCCATATAGCGAGCAGCCCCTTCTGAAACACCTAAAATTACAGGTGACTTTTCTTCTTCCGCCGCCTGTAAAATAGCTTGTGCATATTCTAAGTTATTCACATTAAATTGACCGATTGCATATCCTTGCTGTTTCCCTTTAATCATCATTTCTTTCATTGAGACGAGTGGCATACCATTATTCCTCCTTAGGGATTCCTACGAACTTAGTGTATTTCTATTACACTTTCTGCTCTATAGCATACCAAATCTAAACCATTATTACTACTGTCAAACATCTTGTAACTGCAACCGATTTAGGATGGTGTCTCTCACTTCGAAAATGTCAAATGGTTTGGTGAAATGATGGTCGATACCTAATCTTCCTGCTTCTTCTGTTAATTCAATTTCACTGTAGGCGGTCATCATCATAACGACCGCTTTAGGTTGTTGCTTTCTAATTTCACGTAGTACGTCAACGCCGTTCATGCCAGGCATTTTCATATCCAGTAAGACACAATCGGGTTGAAATTTTTGAAATAGTTCTATGCCTTCTTTACCATTTGCGGCAAGTGAGGTTTGAATACCAGATTTCGTAAATATCTCATCCAGCAATAGTCGAATACCTGCCTGATCATCAATTATTAATAGTTTCTTCATTTTCATTCCCCCATTAAGTCTCTTTTTATTTAAAATAGAATAATACGATAGGTATAGTAAGCTTGGTGGTGTTTCTCCAGAAATTGAAGTAGGGTAAGGGACTTCTCCTTTATAGTGCAGAAAAAAAGTATGCGTGTGAGGATTCTCCCTACAGAACCGGACGCTTTCTGGAGGGCGCCGCGCCCCTCCGGAAAGCGTATCGTCTGGAAGCGCAAGCCGCGAGACACTCCAATTCAGCTTCTCTTCATTCATCCGTCATCGTCACTAGCTTATTTCTATAGCCACACTCTTTTTCAGCAATGAATTGATAGCGTTTACATTTTATAGTTTTTTTGCTAGCTATTAGTCTATACCGAAAATCATTCCAATATTTTGTTTTTTTCCTATTACATGTATATTATTCGCAATATATGTATGATTCCCTCTATTTATTGCTAACTATTTTGCACTTCTTTATTTTCTACTTTATACTAAGTGTTCGGAGGGATCGAGATGAAAATAGTAACGACGCAAATTAGAGGTTTACTGGAGCGAATTGCAGACGAACAAGAAGAAAACATAGATGAAACCGCACGTTTATTGGCGCAGGCTTTAGTTGGGGAAGGTCGAATTATGATTGCTTCATTCGACGAGATGGAAGCTGTCACTGCGACTGCTCTGCACGGTGCCGAGCCTTTGTATGGTGCTATTCGTTACACAGCGGAATTGTTGCCGACAAAAGCAGATCGTGTATGGATACTTGCAAGAAACGCGAATCACCCTGACGCCTTGGCTCTCGCACGGCAATTAGCTGATCAATTCATACCTTTTGCTGCTGTAACTGCTAGTGTAGCTGACGAATCAAATGAACTTGCAGAGTTAGCATTCACTTATATTAGTACTGGTCTAAAAAAAGGGTTGTTGCCAGGTCCAACAGGCGAGCGAATCGTCCAACCACATGCACTGGCTACTCTTTTTATCTACGAAGCAGTGAAATTATCGCTCGATGAGATGCTTGCAGACGAAGACTGAGTATATAAAAAAACGCGACAAGGAATACACCTTGTCGCGACTTTTAACTAGTTAGCGATTTTCCAATGAAGCACGGATAAATTCGCGGAATAAAGGCTGTGGACGTGTAGGACGTGACTCGAACTCTGGGTGGAATTGGCAACCAATAAAGAATGGGTGGTCTTTTAACTCCATAATTTCGATCAAACGACCGTCCGGGCTGATTCCCGAAACGATAAACCCTGCTTCTTCCAACTGTCCACGATACGCTACGTTAATCTCATAACGATGACGATGACGTTCATAGACTAATTCTTCGCCATATGCGCTATATGCTTTTGTGTTTTCTGCCACTTTACACGGATAAGCACCGAGTCGCAGTGTACTGTCCGCCTCACTGGCAGTTAAGCAATCGGGATGGAACACTGTAATTTTATTTTTTGTTTCCGTATTAAATTCTAAAGAATGTGCGTCTTCTAAACCTAGTACATTGCGTGCGATTTCAGTAGCGGCCAATTGCAGACCCAGACTAATACCGAAGAAAGGCACATGATGTTCACGCGCATAAGTGATCGCTTCGATTTTACCGTCAATTCCACGATCTCCGAAGCCGCCGGGCACTAAAATACCATCGACATCCCCTAAATATTCTTCTGCATTTTCCTTCGTCACTACTTCCGAGTCAATCCATTTAATCTCAATGTCAGCACTGAATGCGTATCCTGCATGACGCATTGCTTCCACTGCGGATATATAAGCATCTTGAAGTTCTACATATTTACCGACTAAACCAATCTTCACTTTTTCTTTCAGTGATTTCACAAGTGTCACGAGTTCTTCAACTTCCGTTAACACTGGTTGCGGTGTTTCAAGACCTAAGTAGTCTACTACTAATTGATCCATATGCTGTTCATTTAGACGAAGTGGCACTTCATATAAAGTTTCCGCGTCTAATGCTTCAATTACTTCTTCCGGCTTAATGTCACAGAATAGCGCAATCTTGTCTTTCATCTCTTGCGGTACTGGATATTCACTGCGCACGACGATCATGTTCGGCTGAATTCCAAGACTTCTCAATTCTTTTACGCTGTGCTGTGTCGGCTTTGTCTTCATTTCACCTGCAGCATGTAAGTAAGGAATTAGCGTCGTGTGAATATACATGACATCATCTTTTGCCAAGTCTGTTTTTAGTTGACGAATAGCTTCTAGATAAGGCAATGACTCGATATCTCCAACACTTCCGCCAATTTCCGTGATCACTACGTCTGCATTTAATGTTTGCCCCGCACGTTTAATCAGTTCTTTAATCTCGTTAGTAATATGCGGAATGACTTGGACTGTAGCGCCTTTGTACTCACCGCTACGCTCTTTGCGCAATACAAGATCATAGACTTTTCCCATCGTCACGTTGGAGTATCGATTACATTTAATATCGATAAAACGCTCATAATGACCGATGTCAAGATCCGTTTCTGCACCGTCTTCTGTAACGAATACTTCACCGTGCTGGTACGGACTCATCATACGTGGATCAATATTGATATACGGATCAAATTTTTGATTGGTAACTTTTAGACCACGCATTTTTAGCAGCCTTCCAAGTGATGCTGCATTGATCCCTTTACCTAGAGATGAGACGACGCCGCCTGTTATAAAAATATATTTAGTCATGTGTACTTCCTCCATTTTTTCAATTTACATGTGCGAAGGCTGAAGTGAAAATATAAAAAGCGCCCCAGTTGTAGGAAACTACAATAAGGAGCGCGTATACACGAATTCATGTGTCCTTTTCAGGAGCCCATACAAATCTTATATTTTCAGGCTCCAAATGTCAAGTCTTGTTACTCTTCTTCTTCGTACTCTTCATCGTCGTCTTCTTCGTCGTCTTCTTCATCGATGTCAAGTTCTTCATCAGGTATTACTTCGAGATCGTCATCCGGGTCGATTAAGTCTTCTTCGATCTCAATGACTTCTTCATCTTCCTCTTCATCGTCGTCGTCTTCTTCTTCGCCAAGTTCTACATATTCTTCATCAAAGATTTCTTCGTCCTCGTCGTCTTCTTCGATTTCTTCATCTTCATCGTCATAATCTTTTTTCTTCTTTTTCTTCTTGCGCACTTTTACGACAGGCGCTGTTTCTTCTTCAATCTGGTCTACTGGATACCATTCACGTAATCCCCAACGGTTATCTTGGATGGCTAGGAACCTTCCATCCACATTTAGATCTGTATAGAATTGAAGGATTCTTTCTTTCATCTCTTCTTCAGAAAGACCTGTAAGTTTTTGTATTTCTTCCATCAATTGTTGGAGCGTGAGTGACTCATGTCGTTTCGTCAATATTTGGTATGTCATATTGATGAATGACTCTTCTAATAGTTCTTCTTGCGTCATTTCGTAGATATTCAATGTATGGCACGTCCTTTCTTCATTCACATAAGCATAGTTTACATTATATACAGGTTCTCTTCCAATATGCTACATTCTTTTGCTTCTCTTTGCATTTCTATACTCTCTCATCGTCAAATATCCTAAGTATATCGCTGTCAAGGTGAAGGAGATTGCGCCTAAACCACTGTTATAAAGGAAAAGTGTGAGAATCAATAATAGAGTAATGATAAGCGCATGATAATACCATCTCACAGTTTGCACTCCCCTTTCTCTTTGTTGTTTATATTATACTGTTGAAATTGCAGATTTATCCACTAATGTGTGGAAGGATTTTATATTCTACTGTATGTATAGCTGTGTTTTCTATGAGCGATTCTGTACTCGCTATGAGCGGATGCGCGGGTTCTATGAGCGATTCTGTACTCGCTATGAGCGGACGCGCAGGTTCTATGAGCGATTCTGTACTCGCTATGTAAGCGTCAAAAGAAGGACACATTCCTCTCTTCCTCTTTTAATGAGAAACTATGACTAGCTTATTGGAAAGGAAGTAGAGAAATGAATGAATCAACCCTTCAGCCCTTGGCTGAGCACAGTAAAACCGATTTGGAATGGACAGAAATCATCGAAGAGTGGCGACGAAGTGGAGAAAATATGGCCGAGTGGGTCAGAAGACAAAGCGATTTCTCCTATGATCAATTCGCAAAAGCACGGAGGCGGCTCTCTCCGGAGGATACACGCAAAGGAGAATTTTTGGAATCCAAAACCACTTGGTCATCTGTTGCGGTCGCCCTTCCTTCTTCCACAGTAGATCTTCATTATCGGGACTACAAATTAGTGATCAGCAGCGGCTTCGACCGCGAACTGGTACAAGAGTTACTGGAGGTGTTGGCTGATGCGAATTAATCTGGAAGGTATTCAGGGGATTTATCTGGCACATGGCGCAACGGATATGCGGCTGTCCATTGATGGTCTGTCTGCGAAGGTGCAGGAAACCTTTCAGGCAAATCCGTGTTCCTCCAATTTATTTATCTTTTGTAACCGGGATCGCGACCGTTTAAAAATCCTACACTGGGACTACAATGGCTTCTGGTTGTACTACCGGCGACTGGAAACTGGCCGCTTTCACTGGCCTGACGGCCAAGAAGAAGAAACCACGTCTATCAGCCCGCGCCAGCTTCAATGGATGCTCGATGGATTGACTATTGAAGAAGGAAAAGTCTTCCCCCGTATACTGGGAAACAAAATCGTATAAATCACAAAGTTTTTTTAAAAAGCAGAAGGATTTTGTCAGCTTTTGGCGAATTTTACTTTTATGAAAACTAATCAGAAGATCTCATCCCATACAACTGAACAGAATGACCGTGTAACTGTGTTGGAACAAGAAGTCGCGAGATTGTCCGCTTTGGTGTCTTGGTACGAGGAGCAGTTTCGTTTGAAAAAAAGTAAGGAATTTGGACGCTCCAGCGAAAAGGCACCGAAAGGCCAGATGGAGATGGAATTGTTTAATGAAGCAGAAGCACTGCTAGATGCTTCTGCTGAACCATCTTCAGAACCTGAAGAGGTGATTTCGGGATCTTCACCTGCGAAAAAAACTCCACGGGAAACACGCACGACTTTCTCTGCCGATCTGCCGGTGGAGAGTGTGACATACAGCTTGCCCCCAGAGGAGCAGGCTTGTTTAGATTGCGGTCACCCAATGCATGTCATGAAAAAAGAAGTTCGCCGCGAACTCGTGGTTATCCCAGCACAAGTGAAAGTCGTCGAACACGAACGGGAAGTCTATGCCTGCAGGCATTGCGATCAAGAAGGCATCCAGACACCGATTGTTCAGGCACCAATGCCCAATCCGGTATTGCCAAAAAGTATGGCCTCGCCCTCGATCCTGTCATTTTTGATTACTCAAAAATACTTGTTCGGCATGCCGCTCTATCGGTTAGAGGAAGTTTTTCGACAGGCAGGCGCGCCGCTTTCAAGGCAGACCCTCTCCAATTGGTTAATGAATGTGTCCGATCGGTGGTTTGAACCGCTCTATGAGAATATGCGACAGCGTATTTTGTCAGCCGACTACCTTCATGCAGACGAAACCAGTGTGCAGGTCTTGCGTGAAAAAGGACGCAGTCCCTCTACCACTTCCTATATGTGGCTGTACCGTACCGGGAAGTTTGATGTCCCTTGCGTGGTGTATGACTACCAGCCTGGTCGGGGATCGGAATACCCGAAACAATTTCTGGAAGGCTATGCTGGTACGCTTCATGTAGATGGTTATAAGGCTTACGAAAGCCTGCAAAGTGTACGGCTATCAGGCTGTTGGGCACATTTGCGCCGAAAATTTGATGAAGCCCTGCGCGCCATTCCGAAAAAATCGAAGAGGCGGCGTACGCTGACAGAGGAAGCAGTCAACCAAATCGGCAAGATTTATGGAGCGGAATCAGAAATAAAGGAGCTTACTCCTTCCGAACGGCTTGAGGTACGCAAGAAAAAAATTCAGCCCCTAGTGGAGGCTTTTTTCGCCTGGGTAAAAACTGTCCGAATAGATGTACTGCCGAAAAGCAAGCTTGGTGAGGCGCTAACATATGCCGTCAATCAGGAAAAGAAATTGAGGCAGCCATTTCTAGATGGTTATCTGGAGATAGATAATAACCGTGCCGAACGAAGCATCAAGCCGTTTGTGATCGGCCGAAAGAACTGGCTCTTCTCGGTCACACCTAGAGGCGCAACAGCGAGCGCAAGAATGTACAGCCTGATCGTAACTGCGAAAGAAAATCAGCTGCATGTCCCTCACTATTTAACGTATCTTCTTGAAAAGCTGCCTAACTTAGATCTGGCAGATGACGAACAGTTGGAACAACTGATGCCTTGGTCTTCGACTTTGCCTGAACAGTGTTATCAAGGTAAAGAAGGAATATAAATCAACATATATACTTATCTAGTATAAAGAGAACCACATCTCATTTGAAGGTGTGGTTCTTTTGACGCTTACCTCGCTATGAGCGGATGCGCGGGTTCTATGAGCGATTCTGTACTCGCTACGAGCGGACGCGCGGGTTCTATGAGCGATTCTGTACTCGCTATGAGCGGGTGCGTGGGTTCTATGAGCGATTCTGTACTCGCTATGAGCGGACGCGCAGGTTCTATGAGCGATTCTGTACTCGCTATGAGCGGATGCGCGGGTTCTATGAGCGATTCTGTACTCGCTATGAGCGGACGCGCAGGTTCTATGAGCGATTCTGTACTCGCTATGAGCGGACGCACGGGTTCTCACGGGTTCTATGAGCGATTCTGTACTCGCTATGAGCGGACGCGCGGGTTCTATGAGCGATTCTGTACTCGCTATGAGCGGATGCGCGGGTTCTATGAGCGATTCTGTACTCGCTACGAGCGGACGCGCGGGTTCTATGAGCGATTCTGTACTCGCTATGAGCGGACGCGCGGGTTCTATGAGCGATTCTGTACTCGCTACGAGCGGGTGCGCGGGTTCTCCCCAATAAAAGTGAAAAAAGCTGCGACGTTTGCGCAGCTTTTGACAATTATTCGGACACCTTACATATTTCGTCGATATTGACCGCCGACTTCATACAATGCATTGGTGATTTGGCCGAGGCTGGCTACTTGAACGGTTTTCATTAGCTCTGCAAAGACGTTGCCTCCTGAAATGGCTGTTTGTTGAAGGTCATGCAAGGCTTGTTCTGATTCGCTGGCATGTGCGGATTGGAATGCTCGCAAGTTGCGAATTTGCGCTTCCTTTTCTTCTTTTGTGGCGCGGGCAATTTCCATATTATCAATATCTTCTTCTGATGGCGGATTCGGATTTAAGTACGTATTGACACCAATGATCGGCAATTCACCTGAATGCTTTTTCATCTCATAGTGCATCGACTCTTCCTGAATTTTGCCCCGCTGATATTGCGTTTCCATGGAACCGAGGACGCCGCCGCGATCATTGAGCCGGTCGAATTCTTGAAGGACAGCATCTTCTACTAGACTCGTCAATTCGTCAATGATGAACGCTCCTTGGAGTGGATTTTCATTTTTTGACAAGCCGTGCTCTTTTGTAATGATCATCTGGATAGCCATGGCACGTCGGACAGACTCTTCTGTCGGTGTAGTGATCGCTTCGTCATACGCATTGGTATGGAGCGAATTACAGTTATCTTGTAATGCCATTAACGCTTGCAACGTCGTGCGAATATCATTAAAGTCGATTTCCTGTGCGTGCAAGCTACGGCCTGATGTTTGAATGTGATATTTCAACTTTTGACTACGTTCATTTGCACCGTATTTATCACGCATCGTAATGGCCCAAATGCGACGGGCGACACGACCTATTACGGTGTATTCCGGATCTAGACCGTTTGAGAAGAAAAAGGATAAGTTCGGTGCAAAGTCGTCGATATTCATGCCACGGCTTAAGTAATACTCCACGTATGTGAAACCGTTTGCCAGTGTGAAGGCTAGTTGTGAAATCGGATTGGAACCCGCTTCCGCAATGTGATAGCCCGAAATGGAAACGGAATAGTAATTACGCACTTTTTTATCAATGAAGTATTGCTGAATATCGCCCATGAGACGCAATGCGAATTCAGTAGAGAAGATACACGTATTTTGCCCTTGGTCCTCTTTTAAAATATCTGCTTGCACTGTTCCGCGGACAGTTTGGAATGTCATCTCGCGTACGTCAGTAAATTCTTCTACCGTTAACGTGCGACCAAGTTCTTCTTCTTTTTTTCGTACTTGTTGGTCAACTGCGGCATTCATGAACATTGCCAAAATAATCGGAGCCGGTCCGTTGATCGTCATAGAAACCGATGTAGAAGGCGCGCATAGATCAAATCCAGCATACAGTTTCTTCATGTCTTCCAGCGTACAAATACTGACTCCTGATTCGCCAACTTTCCCGTAAATGTCTGGTCGTTCGTCAGGGTCTTCACCGTATAACGTGACAGAGTCGAATGCTGTGGATAATCGTTTGGCATCGTCGTCTTTTGAGACATAGTGGAATCTGCGGTTCGTTCTTTCCGGTGTCCCTTCCCCTGCGAATTGCCGTTTCGGATCTTCTCCTTGTCTTTTAAATGGGAAGACGCCTCCCGTGTACGGAAATGAACCGGGCACGTTTTCGCTGTGCACGAAACGTAAAATTTCTCCGTAATCTTTGTATTTCGGCAACACTACTTTTGGAATCTTCAAGCCAGATAAACTAGTCGTCTGGAGAGATGTACGAATTTCTTTATCGCGAATTTTCACGACATATTCGTCCTGCTCGTATGATTTCCGTAATGACTCCCAGTTCGCTAACGTACGCTTAGATTCACCAGTCAATTGTTCTTCGATTCCTTCTTTTATGTTTGTTAAAGAATCGAGCAGCGCTTCATTGGAATCTGCTTCTTTGACAGATTCTATCGCTCCTTCAAGCTGAAATAAGCGGCGTGCCAATTCTTCCTGTTGTTTGGACTTTGCATGATACGTCCGAACCGTCGATGCAATTTCGCGCAAGTAATGGCTACGGTCTGGGGGGATGATGACAGTTTGCTTTTGCTCTGTGATCGATTCCGAGTAACTTGTCGTCCAATCGAAGTCACATGTTTTATTGAGCTGATCGACGAGTGCTGCGAATAAGATGTTTGTTCCTTTATCGTTGAATTGACTTGCGATTGTACCGAACACCGGCATTTCTTCCAGCTCTTTATCAAACAATGTATGGCTTCGCTGGTATTGTTTACGAACTTGGTTTAATGCATCTTCTGAACCTTTACGCTCAAATTTATTGATGACAATTAAATCTGCGAAGTCAATCATATCGATTTTCTCAAGCTGAGTTGGCGCACCGAATTCACTCGTCATGACGTACATCGAAACGTCTGAGATATCCGTAATTTGCGCATCTCCTTGCCCGATTCCACTCGTCTCGACGATGATCAAGTCATACCCTGCCGCTTTCGTCACATCTAACACATCATGAATCGCTGTCGTCAATTCTGAACGTGAACCTCTTGTCGCTAAACTGCGCATATAGACGCGGTTATTGAATATCGCATTCATGCGAATCCGGTCGCCCAGCAATGCGCCACCCGTTTTTTGTTTTGTCGGGTCGATGGATAGAATCGCTACCCGTTTATCAGGAAACTCGCGCAAGAAACGTCTGATCAATTCATCTGTCAATGAACTTTTCCCTGCTCCGCCAGTACCTGTAATTCCTAGAACGGGCGTGTTTTTAGACAGACTTCGTGCTTGTTCCAATAACGTTTCTGCCGCTTCGTCTTTCTGCAAATGTTTCTCTTCCACATACGTTATCAAATTGGCTAGCACACCAGGTGTCTCAGCTGTCAATTTTTCTAGATTGGCTTCTTCATTTTCGGGTGTCGTGGAGAAATCCGATAGTTCCATAATCCGGTTAATCATCCCTTGCAAACCCATTTTCCGTCCGTCTTCAGGAGAGAAGATCCACTGGATGCCGTATTCATGAAGTTCTTTGATTTCCTTCGGGATAATGACTCCTCCGCCACCTCCGAAGATTTTAATATGCGAAGCCCCGCGCTCTTTCAAAAGATCGTACATATACTTAAAGTACTCAACGTGTCCGCCTTGATAAGACGAAATCGCAATTCCTTGCACATCCTCTTGAATGGCAGCGTTTACAACTTCCTCAACTGATCGGTTATGACCTAGATGAATGACTTCCGCTCCTGTTGACTGTAAAATTCTCCGCATGATATTGATGGACGCATCATGACCATCAAATAGACTCGATGCAGTTACAAAACGAATATGGTGTTTCGGTTTATAAATTTCCTCAGTTGCCATTAGCTTTCCGCCTTCCCCTACATACAGACTGCCGCCACGGAATTTTGCGTGGCGGAGTCTACTGTTTATTTTTCTAGTCCCTGAATGATTTGGTCTGTTTGTACTTGGATATATCGTTCTAACGTATATTCTCTTCGTAGCGCCCATCTGCGGAATGACCACATTTGTCCTTGAACGAGAATATGATGTGCGGCAAGTGAAACTTCTTCCGGCCCAATTCGTAAGTTCCCCGCTTCCATGCAACGTTGGATGATCGTTTCAAATTGCTGCACCATTTCAAGTTCTTTAGTCAATACATAGCGCAACGCTTCACTCGGCAGTGACTTGGATTCTTGATACATAACTAAAAATTCATCTGACATGACATTAATGACTTCAAAATAATTAGCGATCGCTAGACGTAATCCTTCTATCGTATTATCATTTGTATCTAATTCAGCAAGCCGCATATTCACTTCGTTGTAAATACTGTCACATACGAGATACAGTACGTCTTCTTTCGTACGGATATACTCGTACAGTGTGCCAATACTAAAGCCCGCTTCCTTTGCGATTTCACGTGTAGTCGTTCGATGGAATCCTTTATCGATAAATAATTTCACCGCACCACGACTAATTTGTTCACGTCTCTTCTGAATTAATTCCTCATCTTTTACCGTAGATTTCACTTCGTGTTTCGGCACTGGGTTCACCCCCTGTTATTTCGTCAGCATACGAGAAATGACGAGACGCTGAATTTCTTGTGTACCCTCATAAATTTGCGTAATTTTCGCATCACGCATATAACGTTCCACTGGATAGTCTTTCGTATAGCCGTATCCACCGAATACTTGCACTGCTTCTGTCGTCACGTTCATCGCTGTATCGCCAGCCATCAATTTTGCCATCGCAGACGCTTTACCGTATGGCAAGTCATTCGTTTCCAACCATGCCGCTTGATACGTCAATAAACGAGAAGCTTCGATGGACGTTGCCATATCTGCTAATTTGAAGCTGACACCTTGATTGGCTACGATTGGTTTACCGAACTGGACACGCTCTTTTGAATATTCCACTGCTGCATCGAGAGCTCCTTGAGCAATTCCGACCGCTTGTGCAGCGATTCCATTTCGTCCGCCGTCTAACGTCTTCATCGCGATAATGAATCCATCGCCTTCTTCCCCAAGAAGATTTTCTTTCGGCACACGGCATTGATCGAATATCACTTCTGTCGTTGGCGAAGAACGAATTCCCAGTTTTTTCTCTTTCTTCCCTACAGAAAATCCTTCAAATGTACTTTCAACGATGAATGCACTCGTTCCTTTATGTTTGGATTCGGGGTCTGTTACTGCGAAGACAATATATGTGTCAGCAATTCCGCCATTGGTGATGAAGATTTTAGAGCCATTCAGTACGTACTCATCACCTTCGAGTTTCGCTGTCGTTTTCATTCCGCCCGCATCCGATCCAGAGCCCGCTTCTGTTAAGCAATATGCACCCATTTTTGAACCTTCTGCAAGAGGACGTAAGTATTTTTGTTTTTGTTCTTCATTGCCATATTTAAAGAGCGGCCACCCTGCTAAAGACGTATGCGCAGACAGCACGACTCCTGTAGAAGCACATACTCTTGATAGCTCTTCTACCGCAATGACATACGCTAAATAATCACTGCCGATGCCGCCATACTCTTCCGGCCATGGGATGCCTGTTAATCCGAGTTCGGCCATCTTGCGAAAGATCTCCATGTCAAAAGTTTCGTCTTCATCTCGTTGTGCCGCTGTCGGTGCTACTTCTTTCTGCGCAAAATCTCTCACCATTTTACGAATCATTTCATGTTCTTCAGATAATGTAAAGTCCATTATTCATACACCCCTTATACTTGTTAGTGAATGTTCTGTTTCAACTACAAATCAGTTCGTCACGTGTTTCGCAATGACTACACGTTGAATTTCGCTAGTGCCTTCATAAATTTGGCAAACTTTTGCATCTCGGAAATAGCGCTCTACCGGATAGTCTTCCGTATAGCCATATCCTCCAAATACTTGCACCGCTTCAATAGAATTATCTACCGCCGCCTGTGCAGCGAATAATTTGGCCATGGACGCCTCTTTACCGCATGCTTTGCCTTCAGAACGAAGCCAAGCAGCTCGATATACTAGTAGTCTTGCGGCTTCTGTTGCAGTCGCCATGTCTGCCAACTTAAAGCCAACGCCTTGATTGGCGGCGATCGGTTTGCCGAATTGTTCGCGCTCGATTGCATAGTTCACTGCCGCTTCCACTGAAGCTTCCGCTATGCCTAGCGCTTGGGCCGCAATACCGATTCTACCGACATCTAGGTTGGCCATTGCAATTTTAAAGCCTTGCCCTTCTTCACCTAATCTATTTTCTGCAGGTACTTTCATATTATCAAAGCTTAGTTCTACTGTCCGCGATCCATGAAGACCCATTTTATTTTCATCTTTACCAATAACAAGTCCAGGTGTATTTTTTTCTACGATGAACGCTGTAATGCCATACGTGCCCTTATCAGGAGCTGTGTTGGCGAACACAATGTACACATCGGCTTCTCCACCATTTGTAATAAACATTTTCGACCCGTTAATCACATATTCATCGTTCACACGTTTCGCTTTCGTCTTTAAAGAACCCGCGTCTGATCCCGAAGAAGCCTCCGTCAGACAGAACGCGCCCAAATACTCACCAGACGCCATTTTAGGTAAGTAGCGATTCTTTTGTTCTTCATTGCCGAAGTAGAGGATCGGATTCATCCCAACAGAATTGTGAACAGATAATATGACACCCATGACGGCACTGACTTTAGATAATTCGTGAATGGCTATAATGTACGAGACGAAATCCATTTCAGAACCACCGTATTGCTCGGGAGCTGTAATACCCATCAAACCGAGTTCACCCATTTTGTCTACTAATTCACGGGGAAATTCTCCTTTTTCCATTCGCGGAATCCACGGCTCAATTTCTTTTTTTGCGAAATCACGAACTAGTTGGCGCATCATTTGTTGTTCTTCTGTAAATATAAAGTTCATCTTCCTCACCTCGTACTTTCGGTGTAATCAATTCATTCGTATGTGTAAAATCCACGACCGGTTTTTTTACCATGCCAACCCGCTTTGACGTATTTGCGTAATAAAGGACATGGACGATATTTAGAATCTCCAAACCCTTCGTATAATGTTTCCATAATGTAAAGGCATGTATCGAGACCGATGAAATCTGCTAATTGTAAAGGTCCCATCGGATGGTTCATACCCATTTTCATGACGTCATCGATAGCTTCTTTCGTCGCCACCCCTTCATACAATGTGAAGATCGCTTCGTTGATCATTGGCATTAAAATACGATTCGCAACAAAACCAGGGTAGTCATTTACTTCCACTGGTGTTTTATTAAGTTTCTTTGTCATTTCTTCTACTGCTTCGTATACTTTATCGTCCGTTGCGAGTCCGCGAATCACTTCTACGAGCTTCATAACAGGTACAGGATTCATAAAGTGCATGCCGATCACTTTCTCAGGTCGCTTCGTAGCAGCAGCGATTTCGGTGATCGGTAAAGAAGATGTATTCGTCGCCAAAATAGTATGTGCCGGGGTGATTTCGTCCAGTAACGAGAAAATCTTCGCTTTGACTGCCATATTTTCTACAGCCGCTTCAATTACGATATGTGCATTTTTTGCATTTTCAAGATCAAGTGATTTCGTAAAACGAGCAAGCACTTCTTGCATTTCTTGCTCTGTCATTCGTCCCTTTTCTACATTGCGGCTCAAGTTTTTAGTGATTACTTGAAACCCGCGGTCGTATGCTTCTTCATTGATGTCATGGAGCGTGACTTGATAACCTGCCTGCGCACAAACTTGAGCGATTCCTCCACCCATTTGACCTGCGCCAATTACAAATACGTTCTCAATTGTCATGTAGAATGCCTCCGATTAATTTGTTTTTGGTACTTCAATCATAATTCCGTCGCCTTGACCGCCGCCTGAACAGATCGCCGCGATACCAATTCCACCGCCACGACGTTTTAATTCATTCGCAAGTGTTAACACTACACGTGCCCCACTAGCACCGATTGGATGACCGAGTGCCACAGCGCCTCCGTTCACATTAACCTTTTCTTCATCCAGCCCAGCAATTTTCGAGCTAGCCA
The DNA here is from genome assembly GCF_003351785.1 of Sporosarcina sp. PTS2304. Classification (GTDB taxonomy): domain Bacteria; phylum Bacillota; class Bacilli; order Bacillales_A; family Planococcaceae; genus Sporosarcina. The sequence continues at coordinate 3,344,535 of NZ_CP031230.1, read as the reverse complement.
GTGCGACTACCGCAAACGCTTCGTTAATTTCAAATAAATCGATTTCTTCAATAGTTTTGCCTGTTTTCTCTAGTAATGCGTTAATGACGTGGCCAGGAGTCTCTGGGAAGCGCTCGGGTTCAATTCCGATTTCTGCGTGCCCTATAATAACAGCTAACGGCTCTTTCCCTTGTTTCTTAGCTTCCTCTTCACTCATCAATACAACTGCGCATGCGCCATCGTTGACACCTGGTGCGTTGCCTGCTGTGATCGTCCCGTCTTTACCAAATGCCGGACGCAACTTCGCAAGCGCTTCCAATGAGCTTCCTCGACGCGGACCTTCGTCATCTTTCACAACGACTGGATCTCCTTTACGTTGTGGAATAGTGACGCTCACGATTTCTTCAGCAAATAGTCCTTTGTCGATAGCTTCTATTGCTAATTCATGACTGCGCAATGACCATTTGTCCTGCGTTTCACGACTCAATGAAAAATCATTCGCTGTCCCGTTACCGTACGTTCCCATATGTACTTGGTCCGGTGAAAATGCACAAGTTAGTCCGTCATAAATCATTCCGTCAACGAGAGTGCTGTCTCCCATTCGCAAACCTGAACGTGCGCCCGGTACATAATAAGGTGCGTTAGACATCGACTCCATGCCGCCTGCTACGATGATGTTTTCTTCACCTAAGCGAATTAATTGATCGCCTAACGTAATACTGCGCATACCGGAAGCACATACTTTGTTAATCGTTTCAGTCTTTACGCTAAAAGGAATGCCACCTTTTGTTGCGGCTTGTCTGGAAGGAATTTGACCTTGTCCGGCTTGTAAAACAGTGCCCATAATGACTTCACCGACTTGATCGCCTTCAACACCTGAGCGTTTAAGCGCTTCCTTTATAGCAATACCACCTAGATCACTAGCTGTTTGTGATTGAAGTGCGCCGCCTAATTTACCAAATGGGGTTCTAGCTCCTTGTAAAATAACTGTTCTCATGTTTTTATTCCTCCTATTTTTATACTGACTGAACGCTCGCTCGATCTATTGCGAATAAATTAGAGGGAACTAGTCCCTCTAATTTATCAATGAATCTAATTTGTTAGCGTTTTAGATACTCTAATTGTACGATATTGTACGGATATTCGCAATAATTTTAATTATGCGTTTCGTCCGCCTTATTCGGTGTTTCATCCGCTGTTTCAGTAGTTGCAGCCATTTCTACTTCGACTGCTTGATCTTCCGGCTCTTCACTAGCTTCCGGTTCTAGTTGCTGGTCTCCAAAAATAGAGCGCTCTAGCAACTCCGCGATATCATATGTTCCGACAGAATCTTCCACTTCCATTGCTTTCGTTCCGTCAGACAACATCGTTAAGCAATACGGACAACCAGACGATATAATTCCAGGGCTAACTTCTAGCGCCTGCTCTGTACGAGCGACGTTGACACGTTGGCCTGTATGTTCTTCCATCCACATCATTCCGCCACCTGCTCCACAGCACATGCCGTCTTGTCGATTCCGTTTCATTTCGACTAACTGAACGCCCGGGATCGCTTTTAGAATTTCACGCGGCTGGTCATAGACGTCATTATAACGTCCTAAGTAGCAGGAGTCATGGAATGTGATCACTTCATCGATCGCATATTTAGGCTCTAGCTTCCCTGACATGACTAAGTCATACAGCAACTCGGTATGGTGTTTAACGATCGCTTGCAGACCAAAGTCTGGATACTCATTTTTGAAAATATTGTAGGCGTGCGGATCGATCGTGACAATTTTTGAAACGTTCGCTTTTTCAAACTCTGCAATATTCGCTGTCGCTAGTTCTTGGAATAAAAACTCATTTCCTAGACGACGTGGTGTATCCCCTGAGTTTTTCTCTTTATTACCTAAAATCGCGAAACTGACGCCTGCTTCGTTCAATAGATGAGCGAAAGATAGAGCGATTTTTTGCGAACGGTTGTCGAATGCACCCATCGAGCCGACCCACAGCAAGTATTCAAAGTCTTCTCCTGCTTTTTTCGCTTCTTTTACTGTCGGGATATGCAAGTCGGGACGCGCATCTCTCCAGTTTTCTTTCTCTTTACGGTTCAGACCCCACGGATTCCCTTGACGTTCAATGTTCGTCATCGCGCGCTGTGCATCTGCGTCCATTTTTCCTTCTGTCATGACTAAATGACGACGAAGGTCAATAATTTTATCTACGTGTTCATTCATAACAGGGCATTGATCTTCACAGTTACGGCATGTCGTACAAGCCCAAATTTCTTCTTCTGTAATGACATCGCCGATCAATGAGGGATTATACAGCTCATCCATCGTCATGCCTTCTGCTGTTGCGGCAAGTGCCAACTGATTGCCTTGTGTTTGGTTGAACATCAGTTGTGGCACCCAAGGCTTCTGCTTCGTCATCACTGCACCTGTATTCGTTAAGTGATCACGTAATTTCGTAATCAAGTCCATCGGTGACAACATTTTCCCAGTCCCCGCTGCTGGACACATATTCGTACAGCGTCCACATTCTACACATGCATAAAAGTCGATCATTTGCGCTTGTGTAAAGTCGGTAATTTTTCCGACACCGAGCGGCGGCATATCGTCTTCATCTTCCACTTCTTCTAACGCTTCGAAATCAATTGGCTTCAAGCGGCCTGCATGATCGAGACGGTGGAAGTAAACGTTTGCAGGACCTGCAATTAAGTGCGCGTGCTTGGATTGTGGTACATACACTAAGAATACTAGCAACGTTAGTAAGTGAACCCACCAGCCAATGAAGAAAATCGCAACAGCGACACTTTGTGGTACTCCTGCAAATACAGTAGCGATAATGGATGCCATCGGTTCTGTCCAAGTCGTTCCTTCATTATGCCAAATCATATTCGCTCCGTTTGCGACTAATGTGGAAACCATCAGCGTACCAATGAAAATCAACACTAGACCTGATTTCCATCCCCGCTTCAAACGCACTAGCTTCTCAACGTAGCGACGGTAGAACGCCCACACGACAGCGACTAAAATTAAAAATACAACAATTTCTTGGAAGAACGTAAACGCAGGATACAATGGACCTAGTGGCAAATGGGATCCTGGCTTTAAACCTTTCCAAATTAAGTCGATTGCTCCGAATTGAACAAGTAAGAACCCATAGAAAAATAGTACGTGAATGGCTCCACTCTTTTTATCTTTCAATAGTTTCTTTTGTCCAAAGACATACACCCAAATTTTGATCAGTCGTTCTTTCACATTATGGTCAAATTCTTCTTTTCTTCCCAATCGAATAAATTCGTAACGGGTTTTAAGTAAGTACAAGAATAGGCCTACACCATACACGACGACTGCTAAAAACAATATCCAGTTTGCGATAAGTAACAGATTCATCTCTTTTCCCCCTTGAAGTTCTGTGTAAGACCTTTTTTAAGCGCTTACATCATCTAGTCTATATTATAGTTTAATTATGAATGATTGTTCAGTCAATAGTTTTTCACTATTTAAATAATATTTTTTTGCTTGCCTTCTGTGCTAGAAAATGTACACGGATTATTTTTGAGTTTTCTCTTTTAGAATAGACAGCATATTTTATGTACACTAAATGCTGGTGAACTAAATAATAATGCAGATGAGAGTAAAACTATTGCAACTTTTTTCATAGTATCCTCCATATTAATAGTATTACACTTGGATAAATATAGAACTAATTTGTTTTTAAAAATGGTAAATTGTCAAATAAAGTCGAACGCGTCAGATAACTCATGAATACCTCAAAGGGCGTGTTGAAATTAAGTTAAAAAAAACTTAGAAATAGTACTGTTACAATACTTTTCAAGAAAACCGCTCCTTTTCTTTTGAATATTTTTCAAACTAGGAGCCCTGCTACTATTCTCACATAGAACCTATAAAATTTCATCGCAAATCAACTTGCGGTTTTCCATAACGTTACTTGCTTACACTGGTAATCACGCAACTTTTGAAGATAAAATGAAAAAGAAGCCGACATATTATTGTCAACTTCTTTTACTTTATTCAACTATCTGTGGAGATAACAAACCAAACTCTTTTGCCTTCAATAATGCCTCCGTCCTTGAGTTAACCCCAAGTTTCGAAAAGATATTGGTTAAATGGTATTCAATAGTTCTTTGACTCATAGACAAATCCATTGCAATTACCTTGTTTGTCAGACCTTTAGAAACCCCTGCTAATATTTCTTGTTCTTTGCTTGATAACGTGATATCACCTAAATTATGTTCTGCTTCATTAGTTGACGGTTCAGATTCCACTCTTCTCAGTTGTTTTAATAACTGAAAGGAAATCACTGCTTCTTCCCTTATTCCACATCTGATTGCGGTGATCAACTGTTCTTGTGTGGCAGTCTAATTATAGGGTACCTATAATGTTAAATAGATAGGAGAAGTACCAATCACAGAACTTCCCAAAACACACTCCACCAGTGTTATTAGGAGACACTAATTGATCTACCTATTTCCTACTTAAAATTCTTCCCTAACTGAATAACTGACATAATAATACCTGCTCCTAACGATAAAAAGGTCAGTTGAATCCAGATGTTATCAATGGGCTCCTCAAATATAAACAAGTGTGGCCACGGCATAAATGTGCCTTGCGTTGCAACTTCCATAAATGTATAGGTCACAACTATTGCTAACGTGATTTCTAAACTATTTGTAATACTTAATAACACTAGACCTATCAACTGATAAAAAATAAACAGCATGACGAGATGTACTTTTAAAGTGGTCGTGAAGAAAGCTGATCCATTCATCCATATAGTCAAACCTACCAATAAAGAGATAAAAATCGCATGTAAGAAGGCATATCGAAAAATGTCAATGACGATAACTTTACGATAATATACAATTAACGTCTCTTTTGCCCCTTCCTCATACAAACTGTTATATAAGAACACTAAGTGCCAACCTGCCATCGATACTGCGATGCCCTGTACAAATATATAAGGTGTATATGGATCACCGGTACGAGCACCTACTGTTAACATGAGCAAGACGGTCAATGCATAAGCTAGAAATGGAAAGCTGTATAAATAGCGAAGTAATTTTATATCAAATGTAAATAAATGAAGGAGTTTAGTCATAGGCAGCCCCTTTTAGAAGCGCCAAATATCCGTCCATTAAGCGCGGACTGACGGACTGGCCAACAGGTTCATCTGATAGCACGCGCACCACAACATGGGAGGATTCCTCATTCATTTGTACAACCTCTTTCGTTGCAATGATTTCATCCAACTCTGATAGGGGAACGCTAATCTCATATGTACATCGAGCTGCTCTTTGCTTTAATTCATCAGGCGACCCTTCAAATAGCACCTTTCCATTTTTAATGACACCAATTTTTGTACAAAGGAATTCAATGTCTTCAACAATATGAGAAGAGATAATGACCGTATGGCGCTTTCCCAATTGCTTCAATAGATTTCTTGTGTAACAAGCGTTAGGATTTCGTCTCTTTCTTTATCGGACAACATATTTTTAGGTGTAGGACGTTTCGCGATCGGTCGTTGATCCACTTTTACGCCAGCATCTTCCACCCAGCGCTCATACGTCCACACGCTAATGTTCAATTCCTCGCACGCCTTCGCTAATCGCGCACCGTTTTGATTAGCTTCTTGAATAAGTTCTACAGCGAGTGCGCGATTTGAAGGGTCAATCATTCGTCCTCTTCGTCCCCCCAAATCGCTTGGGCCTTTTTTCGCAAAAGTAATAAGGCAGCTGCTTCTGCAAGTGCTTTCTCCTTCTTTTGAAGATCTTTTTCTAGTACCTTCGCTCGTTTCTGTTCCTCTTTTAGCTGGGCATTGACCTGTTTGGTTTGATCAAGAATTTGCCCATTTGCCTGGAGACAAACACTTTTCCACGCTTCGATCTGTTCACGATATAAGCCTTTTTTCCGACAGTATTCGGCGAGTTCCGTTTCATTCATCGCGAATGTTTCCATCACAACTAAAAACTTATCTTGGCTACTCCACTTGTCACTTGTTTGTCCGTTCCCTGGCGTGGCAATTCCGGCGACACGTGCTTCTTTACGCCATTTGTACAGTGTCACCATTGAAATATTTTCTTCTTTTGAAATATCCGCAACAGACTCGTTGTTCGGGGCTGTCATGCGATTAATCATTTCTGCTTTTCGCTCAGGTGAGTAACGTGTTCCGTTATGTTTTGTCATAGTATTTGGCCTCCGTGTATTTTTATTTAATCATAGCACGTTAGCCTTCTACGACACCTATCCTAACAGAGTGGGTTGGGGGCTTACGGTAAGTGAACGTCATGCAATTTCCAAAGGCATCATACAGTAAAAGTAGCTAGCAATCATATGCCAGCTTCTTTTACTTTATTCATTATTCAACTGTTTGTTGAGACAGCAAATTGAACCCTTTCACCGTTTCGACAAAACTATAAATCATCGTGCTTGCTTTGTTACCTCTCGGCATCTCTAATTCTGCGGAAACCAGGTTCTTAATAGGTCTCCCTCATTATATGTTTTTAGAACCTCTTCATGATTTTCAAAGTGAATGTGTTAATAATTATACTACCTACAATAAATACTATAATTCCTTTAACATAAGAAAAATCATAGTTTCCTGTTTTCTCTGCTGTTTCCATAGTGATTATTTTGGCACTATCTAGATAAAGAAATGGATTTAGATCTGCGACCTTTAAAAGTGATTCAACAGCCTGGAATACTATCGTTCCCAACACAATGATAACGGATGTTGTAATAAAAGAAATCAACGAACTTTTTGTCAAAACAGAAACTAAAAATGTTAGGGAGCAAATGAAAAGTATTCCAAATGCGTAGAGAGTAGTTGAATAACTTATAAATTCTAGAATACTAATAAATTTATAAGTCCCCTCACCAGTAGATACTAAAACAGGATAACTGTAATCTCCCGTCCCGTTAAAAATACAACCAATAATAAAAGCCATAACTATAATTATTATTGCAAGGAGTATATTTACAGACGAAATAATTACATACTTTGAATATAGTAGTCTTTTTATTGAAATAGGCTGATTTACTAAGAACTTAAATTTCCCTAATTCAATTTCTTGTGCAAATAGTTTACAAATAACTAGAACAAAAATAAAAGTCCCAATAAAATTAAAAAGTATTTTGAGAACGAAGGATGCATAGTGTACTCCTTCTACTTCGGTCCCCGCTTCAACGGGTACTACCTTACGCTTCAAAATTTCTTCGTTTAAAGCAATTTTCTTCTTAATAACTGAGCCTGGAAATGGTACATGTGCATCACCTGATTCCATCATTAAATATAAGTTCTTATCAATATCTATTTGTAATTGAGTGTACCTTTCCCAATTTACATTCTGATATGCCTCTAATTGTTTTTGAGTTAATTCTTTTTGCTCAAGTAATGTCTCCTTTAGATTTATCGCTTCTGGAACATCTTCCAAGTCCTTTATTGATCGGTCAAAAGACTCCACCTCCAAATTAAATGATTCGACAGTTTCGCTCTTGTACGTAGAAGAATTAGAATAAGTAACATAATATAATATCATCAGTGAGAATAATAATATAAAAGGGATTATATACGAAATCTTACTTTTATATAACTTAGTTAATTCAAATGAAAGTAAGGGGTTTTTTTTCATAACGTATCTCCAAATAATTCAATATAAACTTTTTCGGTTATAGTAAGAATTTCGACGTTTTCTGGAGTTTTTCTTGAATTTATCTTCCTTTGAATAACACCATCCTTTAGGAAGATAATAACGTCAGTAATCCTATCTATATCTGATAAAATGTGTGAAGTGAAAATAATTGTGTTTCCGTCTTTTTTATAATTATTGAATAACTCTTTTAAACCATAACTACTTTCATAATCAATTCCATTGAAAGGCTCATCTAGAATTAAAACTTTCGGATTATGTACTGTTGCTAATGCAATTAATAATCTTTGTTTCATACCAAGAGAATAGTTCTTTACTTTTTTTTTGATAAACTTATCTAATCTGAATACTGAAATTACCCTTTTTATATCTTCTTTGTTCTTGTTATGTATATCACCTAAAAACTTCATGTGGTCATAACCAGTTAAATCATTAGTTAATACAGTAGAATCTTGTAAAAAACCTATATATCTTCGTAGCTCTAGGTTATCCTCTAAACGGTGTCCTTCTATTGAGATGTCTATATTGCCTTCATCCATTTTTATATTGCCAGCAATTAAATTTAAAAGTGTTGTTTTCCCCGAACCATTCGGGCCAACTATGGCAATGACTTCGCCTTCATTTATATTTAAATTCATATTTTTAATTACCTGTTTATTTTTATAACCCTTTGATAGATTAGATATTTCAATCAACATAACGCACCTCTTTATATACTGAAATCAACTTCGAATACATAAGAAGTTGATTTCAGATACCCTCAAATTGTTTAATAAGTATAGTATGTGTAAGTATATCTTAGTGCACTAAATCCTAGCATCTGCCTTGCTGTAGAGTATACTTGTTTGCCATTAGACAAAGAGCTAGTGAATCCGTTTTTATACGTAAAATCTGTATACGTAAGGTTAGTATACTTTATATAATTGGGTGATATTAAATCATCATACGTCTTAACTGCACATACACCAGCCGCACTAGCTTCTTTAGTTTCTATAACAAGTGAGAAAATTAAAATAAAACTTAGAAATAGTACTGTTACAATATTTTTCAAGAAAACCCCTCCTTTTCTTTTGAATATTTTTCAAACTAGGAGCCCTGCTACTATTCTCACATAGAACCTATCCAATTTCACCGCAAATCGACTTGCGGTTTTCCGTAACGTTACTTGCAGACACTGTTAATCACGCAACTTTTGAAGATAAAATGAAAAAGAAGCCGACATATTATTGTCAACTTCTTTTACTTTATTCAACTATCTGTGGAGACAACAAACCAAACTCTTTCGCCTTAAATAATGCCTCTGTCCTTGAGCTAACCCCAAGTTTCGAAAAGATCTTGGTTAAATGGTATTCAATAGTTCTTTGACTCATAGACAAATCCGTTGCAATTACCTTGTTTGTCAGACCTTTAGAAACCCCTGCTAATATTTCTTGTTCTTTGCTTGATAACGTGATATCACCTAAATTATGTTCTGCTTCATTAGTTGACGGTTCAGATTCCACTCTTCTCAGTTGTTTTAATAACTGAAAGGAAATCACTGCTTCTTCCCTTATTCCACATCTGATTGCGGTGATCAACTGTTCTTGTGTCGCAGTCTAATTATAGGGTACCTATAATGTTAAATAGATAGGAGAAGTACCAATCACAGAACTTCCCAAAACACACTCCACCAGTGTTACTAGGAGACACTAATTGATCTACCTATTTCCTACTTAAAATTCTTCCCTAACTGAATAACTGACATAATAATACCTGCTCCTAACGATAAAAAGGTCAGTTGAATCCAGATGTTATCAATGGGCTCCTCAAATATAAACAAGTGTGGCCACGGCATAAATGTGCCTTGCGTTGCAACTTCCATAAATGTATAGGTCACAACTATTGCTAACGTGATTTCTAAACTATTTGTAATACTTAATAACACTAGACCTATCAACTGATAAAAAATAAACAGCATGACGAGATGTACTTTTAAAGTGGTCGTGAAGAAAGCTGATCCATTCATCCATATAGTCAAACCTACCAATAAAGAGATAAAAATCGCATGTAAGAAGGCATATCGAAAAATGTCAATGACGATAACTTTACGATAATATACAATTAACGTCTCTTTTGCCCCTTCCTCATACAAACTGTTATATAAGAACACTAAGTGCCAACCTGCCATCGATACTGCGATGCCCTGTACAAATATATAAGGTGTATATGGGTCACCGGTACGAGCACCTACTGTTAACATGAGCAAGACGGTCAATGCATAAGCTAGAAATGGAAAGCTGTATAAATAGCGAAGTAATTTTATATCAAATGTAAATAAATGAAGGAGTTTAGTCATAGGCAGCCCCTTTTAGAAGCGCCAAATATCCGTCCATTAAGCGCGGACTGACGGACTGGCCAACAGGTTCATCTGATAGCACGCGCACCACAACATGGGAGGATTCCTCATTCATTTGTACAACCTCTTTCGTTGCAATGATTTCATCCAACTCTGATAGGGGAACGCTAATCTCATATGTACATCGAGCTGCTCTTTGCTTTAATTCATCAGGCGACCCTTCAAATAGCACCTTTCCATTTTTAATGACACCAATTTTTGTACAAAGGAATTCAATGTCTTCAACAATATGAGAAGAGATAATGACCGTATGGCGCTTTCCCAATTGCTTCAATAGATTGCGAAAACGTATACGTTCCTCAATATCGAGTCCCGCAGTTGGTTCATCAAATAGCAAGATCGACGGCTTGCGAAGTAATAGTTGTGCAATCCCTACACGTCTGCGCATTCCACCAGATAATTCCCGCATTTTTTTATATACATGATCGGATAAATTGACTTGGTTCACAACCTCCATAATTCGGTCATAATAGGATTTGGATGATTTACTTCCTTGAAGAATTGCAATATGTTCAAGTACGTCATACATTGTAAGTTCCGGATATATCATAAAATCTTGTGGCAAATAGCCAATATGATTTATACGCTTGACGTAATTGGTAGTACTGACTAACTCATCCTCTACAAAAACGCTCCCTTCATTAAAATGAATCTCACCCGTCAACACCCTCATTAATGTTGTTTTTCCCGCTCCATTTGGTCCTAAGAGTCCGTAGATACCAGAAAACGACAGCGTGACGTCGGATAATATAGTCTGCTTTTTAATAATCTTCGTTAGCCCCTGAACCTGAATTTCCAATCTAGCTCCACTCCTCTATTAAATCCAATACCTGATCCCATCCCCAAGTTTCGTCCATTTCCTTATACCATGTCTGAAGAAATTGTTGTTGTTGTTCCGCGTCTAATTGATAATACAAATGGTATACAAGTTCAATCTGCTCTTGCTCTGCTTTAGGATAATCGAAAAAATCAATGCTTCTCATTTTAAAGTCAACAATCCATTCGTTTTTTTCCCGAATCAACTGGCTTGCCAGGTTTATCCACTCCAGATGCAACCTATATGGACCCTTTCTTTGTACGAAAAGCTTAAGTAGCTCTTGTTGAAAATCCTTCGTAACCTCGTAATCATCCACTGCCTCTCTATAGGACGTGTTATATACAAGATGATCTTTCGTCATCAATGGATCTGGGCTGAAACGAGAAAAAACAATTGTAGTAGGCAACGCTTGAATGGTTGTAGGTGCAAGTAGTTGTACTTCCTGCACTGTCGTTTCTAATTGCGACAATACAGTTCCAACTTTTTCTTTCATTTTAGGCCAATCCGCTGGATACGTAATAGAATAATCACCAAATGTCAGCTGTTTCCCCTGCCCCTTGATGAGAGACACAGCTTGCGATTCCCCACTATAGATATCCCCCTGCTTCGGTAGATTGCAAAAAAGCACATCTTCTGCTTGTACAGTAAAGGGATAACTTTCATTAGATAAGAAACGTTCACTCAATTTAGTCCACCCTGTATCCTCATTGATCTCATACATAGGTGTGGCTCTCTTTTTCGGATACCAAGCCATATCTGCTTGTAGCACGGTCCTACCATTTGTATATGGCACAAAGTGCGTATCCACTAATTCATAATAAAAGGTAAGTGAAGACGTACTCTTTGGTAAATAAACTTTAATAATGTCTCCACTACGTTCAAATTTGACCGGTTCATTCCCTGCTTGGATTACATGCACTGGGTAGGCATGATACAGTTGAAAGGTGGGTTCCAACGTGTTCATATCAGAAAAACTGATTTCCACAGTTGCTTGTTTCTTTTTTAATGAAATCGAATAGGATTCAATCTCATAACGCATATCTGTTTCAGTCTTTTTTATATCCATATAATAATCAAATTCCGTCTGAAGGTCTGCATTATTAAAAGCTTTTGTGCTTACTTTACCAACTCCATAGGCTGAGACGACAGAAAGGAGTGACATCGCTACCACTACTTTAATGACAAGATTTCGTTCCGGCTTTCTAAGCGACCAACGAAGGGATAGCACTAACACAATTCCTGAAAAAACTAAAAACCAGGTGACTAACTTTAGTTCATTTCCCCAATGTATATCAAAACCAGTGTAAGATTGATATACTGTCATCGCATAGTTTGTTCCAATAAAGAATAAAGACTGCCAGTCATCCGCATGAACGGTAGAAAAGTAATCAGTAAATAATTCCGTAATCATACTTCCCGTCGCAATCCATAGTAACAAAATAGCAAAAAAGCTAATTTTTCTTGTACCGAAAAATATCGCGATAATGACACCATACAGTACGTTTAACATGAGAGGAGCCAACATATAGATTAATAAAAATCGAAATAAAGACAAATATATGCTGGAAGGTTCTATCCCAACAATAAAATAAAGCACTGTAAACATCCCATATGTAAAAACTACCATAATCCCCTGATAAATAAAATGAGCAGCAAACATCGCACTAATTTTTTCCAGCATAATTCGATGACCGTCTACAAAAAAAGACTGAATCCCATAAAGCAATTCACTTGAAAAGGTACGATAGAAATAAACTATGTAAAAGAGCGATACCATTTGTACAATCATCGCTACCTCACTCGGCCAATCTCCGTAATACTGGGGGGTTAAGAAAAAAATTAATCTACTGAATAATAAAATAAAAAATAATATACTTACCCCCATATATAGTTTACTTTTTCTCATCCGTTTGAAATAAAAGTGAAAAAGATAGTTCCAACGCAAATTATTTCACTCCTTTCGGTAATAACATTCGTTAAACAGAAAAGCTATTTTACATAATACGGTGTACGTTGTACGTTATATATGTTTCAATAAGAATCCCTACTAAGGATTTTAAATGAAACAGGGAGGTGCAATAAGGTTATTTACGCACCTCCCTAACTTCAGGCAATGATTAGTTAACTGTTATTGTTACAGAGCCTCTAGATCCAACCGTTTGTCCAACAATTTGGCCGTAAAATATGTCTCCTTTTTTCTGGGTGAAGTTTACAGATTGCCCTTGCCCAGGAGTCAACCAATTAGTCGATGCAACAGTACTATCGGGTAGCCAACTAATAGACTTCTTTGCATAACCTCTAGTTGTCGTATTTCCGCCAGTATTTGTAGCGGAAATCTTTCCACTAATAGTATTCGTAGCTGTTTGACTAACTGTATTTTTATAAGTCCCTGAACCGTCTAGGCTCGCTGATTTTACTGCTGCTGCCGCTGAATTAGCAGTCGCCATTAATGCTACTGCTAGTGATAAAGTAACAATTTTTGATTTGATTTTATTTCTTCTGTTAACTAACATTAATTTCATCTCCCTAACTGATTATTTTTATACACGTAAAACTTAGTTACTAGCAGACTGAAAATTGTTTTAGAACATTCTAAATCTAGCTGTTCACTCATAATTACACTGGAAAACGCTTGACTTTTCCCAAGTGAAATTTGATAGACTTAATTTGATTGAACCACTAAATTTTAAGCGATTTCTGCTATCAACAATTTAGCGCCATTGTAAATGATGAAACAACGCTATTCACTTATTTTTTACCCACCAACACTTTCTTCACCTCCTTTCAAGACTATTGACTTAGTTGAATCTATTTCATAGATTTGTTTCGATAACCTAGTGAATATTTCTTCGAAACGATTTGTAAGGATAATATAGTTCGCATCTAGAAAATCCTCATTCAAAAAATCATAGAACCTTTCTAAATCCTCATAATCGAAATATTTGGTTGGCTGATCAAAAATAAATATTGTTCGATTAAATGATTGGCCTATAGAAATAAGATAAATTAGTCGTTGAAACTTTGTAAGTGAATCAATAGAAGCTTGAGAAGATATATTATATTTTTCACACAACGCGGAGCCTTTAAATGTTCTCTTCATCATTTGTGATATTTCTTTCAAACGATAATTCTTCCATAATTCATGGTAGTTTCCTGTGATCAAAAAAAATATTTTACTTCTATCTTTCTCTTTTTTATTTAAATTATTTTCAGTTAGATGTATTTCACCATCATTTACAGATTTAAGACCAGATAATGTTCTAGCGATAATTTCAGTATTAATATCATTCTTAGCAACGATAATTGATTGCGGGTTAATCTCACAATTACAATTATGCAAAATTAATCGACCATTATAATTGATAGTAACATCCATTAATTTCAGCATTAGTCTCTTCTCCTTATTTTTGTTGCCATTTGAACTAGTTCCTTTTCTTTCTCTTCAATTGTTAGACCAGCAAAACCACTCCACTCTTCAGATGTTATAGAGGCACCTTCCATCACCCATTCTAAGTATCCGAATGATTCAATATCTAGCTTTTCAATTAAATATAGGCTAATAAAATAACTGAGTTGTTCTTCTTCTAAAAGTCTGTATGGTATTAAAAATGTGGATAATTCCTCGATATGGGCTGTTACTGGCTTGTGATTCACATCTAAAAATGGATTAACGTAAAAAGTAAAATTTCCATTTGAAATTGCGCCATCATATAATGAAAGAGGATTTTCATTTAGACTTTTAGGGATTATAGTAATAGTTTGAATATCTTCCTCACAGTAATCCCCGTCTTTTAAATTATTAAATAAATTACAAAGCTCACTACGTATCGATACAAGCCGATCTTGCAATTCTATATAATTCTTTTTTCGAGTCAGAAAGGGTTGGTAAACTAACATCTTCATTTCTTGGATTTCAATTTGCTTATACGCACCTTTTATTATTGATAAACAATCAAGATTATCCCCTTCCCAACTGTAATCTTCTTCCCCAAAAACTATTTCTACCTGTTCGCAATGTCTTGTTTCGAAATTAACGTGAAAGTTTCCAGATGGGTCAATAGTATAATGAGTTAAATTAGTAGGCTGTGGATACCAGTTTGCGCTAAACGGTAATAAAATGGCATTTGACATTAATGGATAAAAACTAGTTCCTACAGTATTTTTGTAATAGAGGATCATTGATTGAGCCCCATTTGGTTCAACTTCAACAATACTCCCTTGTTGTTCAAATGCTAAATTCTTCTCATCACTTTCTATTTGAGCTATCGAGAATTGTTCATTAATAGAAAATCTTACTACATCCGCTTTTTCATCTATAGTGAGCTCAATTTGAATTGGATATTGAGACATAGCTTCGATTTTAATTCCCATTACCCTCCAATTGTCAGTCATTTTAATATTGTCTTGAACTTTATCCTTTATTTGTTGATAGAGTTTATAATCATTAGCTAATAGATTTTCATAATGCCAGGATTTACTTTGAACATTATAGCTTGTAAATGAAACAAAGATAATGAGGATGGCACTTAAAGTAAAACCGATGGAAGAGCGTCTAATCTTTATAAAAACAAAGCAAACCCCTATAGAACAGGTGAGATATATCAACTTGACAATTACATTATTCTTTAGAGTTGTTAGATTATATAAAGGATCAATATACGGCCAACGATTTTCGATAAATATACTAAATGAAATCAATTCATATTCGAGAGAAAGTACCCATACTATCCATAGAAGTGAGATACCAAAGAATAAAATGGCCTTTTTGTGAGAATAATACGTATATATTATACCGATGAACAATCCAGTGAACCACGACCATATAAATGGAAGAGCAAAATAAATCAAATATAATACAAAAATCAATTTGAAAAGATCAAACCCAGATGAAAAGTTAATTACAATAACGCTTGCTATTATACCTGCGATTAATATTTGTAATGTCAAGAAACAAATAAAAGCAACGCTAATTTGTTTGATTACAATCCTAATAGGCTTTTGTATTAACTCATTAATAGCAAGCCATTTTAGTGGAGTTGACTTTGTAATCAAGAGATGGAAACGAAAACTTGCTAACAGCCAAACGAAAAATCCAACAGGAATAAAATACTTAGTGTATAAGATAAACTCTGTAGGATTGATGACATAAGGATTGCTACAATAAATTATAAGGATGCATGAAAACAAAGAAATAAGAACTAGATCTATTTTTAAACTTAAAACTATCCTTGATAATATCGGTAATGACTTCATTCATTCTTATCCTCTCAGCTAATTGGTAATTACATACTTTCCATACAACATGTGTCTTCCTCTACTATTCTTACATAGAACCTATCAAACTTCACCGTAAATCAACTTGCGGTTTTCCGTAACGTTACTTGCAGACACTGTTAATCACGCAACTTTTGAAGATAAAATGAAAAGAAGCCGACATATTATTGTCAACTTCTTTTACTTTATTCAACTATCTGTGGAGACAACAAACCAAACTCTTTCGCCTTAAATAATGCCTCTGTCCTTGAGCTAACCCCAAGTTTCGAAAAGATCTTGGTTAAATGGTATTCAATAGTTCTTTGACTCATAGACAAATCCGTTGCAATTGCCTTGTTTGTCAGACCTTTAGAAACCCCTGCTAATATTTCTTGTTCTTTGCTTGATAACGTGATATCACCTAAATTATGTTCTGCTTCATTAGTAGACGATTCAGAATCCACTCTTCTCAGTTGTTTTAATAACTGAAAGGAAATCACCGCTTCTTCCCTTATTCCACATCTGATTGCGGTAATCAACTGTTCTTGTGTCGCAGTCTTACTAACAAAACCTGAAACTCCTGCTTCAATTAATAAATTATAATGCGCAACTAAGTCAAAACCAGTATAAATAAGAATAGTGGCATTTGGATCGACACGTAAAATCATTTTTGTAAGCTCTATACCGTTTATTTTCGGCATGTATAAGTCTATTAGATAAATTTCATAACTATTTTCATTAATCACGTCTAACACTATATCAACATCTGTAATGATCGTAGCTTTCATATCTTCTTCTTGTTCTATGAGAGCCACAGTTCCTTGTCCAACAGCAGGATGATCATCGACAATTAATACATTAATCATTCGCAGTCCCTCCTGTTTTTATCTCAATAAACACTTGCGTTCCTTTTCCTCGGGCAGAGGTAATATCAATCGTTCCATTTATACTCTTCACCCGCTCTTTCATCCCGAAAATCCCCATTGTTTTAAAAGAGTCCTGTAACTGTGCCATATCGAATCCCTTCCCATTATCACTGTATTTCAAGATAATTAGTTGCTTGGTCTTTTGAAGAGATATTTCGACTTCGGTGGCTAGGGAATGTTTTGATGCATTGTTTAAAAGTTCCTGTATCACTCGATACAAGGTTAATTCATACTCTTTATCTAGCTGCTGAATCGATGGATCCAATTCCGTTTTCAAAATAAAATCACAGCGCAGTTTTGTCTGATCGATTAAAACTTGAATAGATTGAACAATTCCTAATTCACTTAAAAAAGGTGGCTGAAGTTCATTACACGTTTCTCTAATCAAGTGGATACTGTCTAGTATCTTTTCAATAAGTTTCGTCAATTCATTTTCGATCGCCGGATCTTCAACATCCACTTTTATCTTTTCAACGTCTCTTAAAAGTTGTAATTGTTCCTGCAGTACTGAGTCATGTAAGTCAATTGATAAATTCGCTCTTTCCTTTTCCGACAAAGAGAATAATAATCTCGAAAGCCAATACGGGTAATTTGTGTTCGTTATTTGGGTTTCCACTTTATAACTCTCAATCTTTTCAAAAAGACCTTCGATTAATTGAAAGTTTTCAAGAAGAATGCCGGAAAAGTATGCTAAAGATTCAAGCCAAATTCGTTCCTGAATATTTAGATTGGCTTTGGATCTCTTGATGCCACAAAATATAATATGTAGATGGTCATGGTCTCCACCAATAATTATTCCGACTCCATCCACTACTTCAATCAAAGAACCCGTTCGATGATGATCCCATTGTGTTTTTTCTAATCTCTCCATCAAAGCGTCTGGACACTCTTTTTCATTCGTTGTTAGTGTCCATTTTTCCCCATTCCCTACTTTTACCCTCTCTATATAAAACACATTCTTTACCTTTAATACCTGTTTGATTTCATTTTGAAGGCTCGTGATCAAACTACTTACCTTCGTTTCATGCTTCGCTTTTTGAAAAAAGAGATACAAGCTATTTTCATAGTTTCCTTTTTGTGAGAATAAGTGATTTTTAAAATAATAATCTACGTATTCTTTTATGTACAAAAACAAAATGGTGCTGATCAACAAAAGTGTAAACATCATAACCATTTCTTTAGATAGAAAATCGATTTTCAAAAGAAAACAGACGACTATCACTACAACGCTTGTGAACGGAAAAGAAAGAAACGTATAATACCGCAACCTATTCAATAAAAATTCAATATCAAATAACTTTTCCGCCAGTTGTAAATAGACAAGTCCAATTGGAATGATTAGTAAGAAGATTGCTGTCATTTCCGCCTGTACAAGTTCCTTACCAAAAAGAAGGGTGGGAATTGCATATAAACCCGCAAATGGAAGCAATGAAGAAAATAATGTTGGCAAAAGAATTTTCAGGACATTACTTGCTTCAGTATTTTTGTATTTGAAATAGAATCGCATAATATGAACAAGTAAATACACTAGTAATGACAGGAAAAAAAGCAACTCAATAGATAGCATATACTCATTGATTCCGTACTGCACAAAGCTGCCTGTCGTTACTAACACAATAACGGAATAGACGATATACAATCTCTTTACTGATTTAGATTTTATAAAAACTAAATTGAATTGCCCAAAATAACTTTTTAGAAAGTGCGCGAATAATAGTAATGATCCAGGCAATGTGATCGTATTTAACATTCTGCCTATAATATCTCCTTTAGCAGAAACAGGTGCACTTAGATAGCTAACACCTATTGTTAATAAAAAATAGATGAGTATTACAGCTGTTTTATCATATTTTTTTCTACGATATAAAAAAACACTTAATATTATCGTCGTAATTGAAAACACTAACGGTAAAAACAAATAAATAAGATACTGTCCGTTTGAGTCTTTGTAAGTAACAGCGTATGTATTTCGTTTCGAATCCTGATCGATAATTGTTATAGAATCAGCCATTTCTACCCGACTAAATTTGACTACGGTAGTATGACGCTCTGGCTTTTCACCATCAACAAGTTCTACAATATCTCCTTCTTCTATTGATTGACTCGATGCCCATCCATTTTCAACTATTCTTTCTACTATCCACCGATTATCCGTTGACTTTACTTCCATACCAACTAGTGGGTATTTAAAAATGATAATAGTTAAATAAACAGTGATCATTATGGCAAGTATTATCGACATCAAGCTATATGTAGTAAATTTAACAGACTTTATCATATTCGCTCCTTAAAAAGCCGAGGTTACTATCCCGGTTCAAACTTTTACGCCCAGAAATAAGCGGTTGGTGTAATTTGTCCATTAAAGAACACTTCCAAAATCGCCTTTAATTCTTCCCGGCTAACTCCAACTAGGCTTGCTGTTCCGTCTTTTACCTTCTCTAACACATCTACATTATTGATTAAAAACTGAATGATTTCTTGCATCCTTTTCTCCCCCAATTAATTAATATATTTTAATAGACATTCAATGTAATGCTGCTCAATAGCCAGCTTTTTTAATACATCTATCGCTTTACCTTGGTATATCTTCTTAATCACTTCAGAATATGCTATTGCTCCTGTTTCAACAAATTTTGCAGAAATAAGCTCCTGATTCTTCAATATTTCACTTTTCTCTACTTGGTCTGCGTAATATTCATGAATAAAATTAAGTTCTTTATCCTTGTAATTCAACAAATACAGGATAGGAAGACTGAACTTTTTATTAAGTAGATCATTCTTTTCATTCCACGTTTTTATATCTGCTAAATCATTTGTAATTTGTCCAATAAGACCAATGTAAGTAGAATAGGTTTCTATTTCAACCGGATAGTCTTCGGTTGCCAATACTGAGCCCACTTCACAAGCGAGCGCAACCAACGAACCTGATTTCTCAATCGTCATCTGTATGTACTCTTCTTCACTTCTACAAATATTCAGAAGATCTTTATGCTGTCCCGTTATCGATTGAAGAGCATATTCTGACAGAATGGAGATACCTTGATCTTTATTCTTGAAACCAGTATTTCTAATTATACTTGTACACAAAAAAAGTAATGCCGTTGTTGCATTTAACGCTAGATTAGGTTCCATTGACCACGGTTTGTCTTTACAATCATCATCTTCAAAATCATCTAACATATCGAAGGATAGTATTAACATTTCTACTGCGGCTGCAACCGAGTAAATTTCTTCAGTTTTTATTCCATTAAACATGTTGTAATGCAAAATAAGCAATTCTCCAAAAGGGAACCCTTTGTTTGATTGATAATCAACATACCTTATTAACTGTTCTTTCAATTCATGTTGTTTAATTTGCTCACTGATCATATAGTCTAGTGATTTTCTTATCATTCCAGAATTCGCGGAACCCACTTGCTTGCCTCCTTATATGTTACAAATTAAATTCCTAACTGGGATATTTCCCAGTGTATCCTACTTTCCTCAAATTTTCACCGTCATATGATCTTGCGGAAAGTATACTCACTTAATGAAACAGCTGTAATTACAACTATCATACCCTAAAGATATAGGTAACGAAAGTTCATCGACGAATTGTAAGAAAGTGTTGACGCGACCATTAAAAATAAAACAACGACTTAGGATATCTCACCTAAGCCGTTGTTTTACATTCATTTCTTATCATTCGTACGAAACACCTTCGCACTACGAACATATTCATTATCCGCGATACCTAAACGCGCATTAACAATTCGTGCTGCAACGAATAAATAATCTGATAATCTATTCAAATAGCGCTGAACAACTGGTGAAACATCGTCTGCTGCATTCGTTAATGTCACAGTTACTCTCTCCGCGCGTCGTGTAATCGTGCGTGCGATATGCAAGGTTGCAGCTGCAGGTGAACCACCCGGTAAGATAAAGCGTTCGAGCGCCGGTGCTTCTTCCATTAACTTGTCAATTCGCTCTTCCAGCACTGTTATCGGTTCTTCACCAAGCTTGTAGTGACGCTCTTTCATGACGTTCGCTAAATCGCCGCCACCATCGAATAATTCATTCTGGATTGCTTCCAAATCCGTTAAAATATCCGCAAAATTATCGGCTTCTAGTTCTGTCATCGCTTTACCAATGAATGAATTCAGTTCATCAATCGTACCATACGCTTCCACGCGCAAATCATCTTTCGCCACGCGTCCACCAATTAAACTCGTCTGCCCTTTATCGCCTGTCTTCGTATAAATTTTCATCTCACTTCACTCCTTTGATTTGTTGGGGGATACCGTACCAAACTCTCGTAACCTCTATTGCTTGTGCAAATAAATACTGATAGAGCCGTCCGCACTGATCACGTAATTCACGTTGCTCTGCTTCGAACGGTACGATGCCGCGACCTACCTCAGTCAAAATGAAAATCGTGTCGGGTTCAATTACATCGCGCACCGCTTGTAAACTTTGCGCTTCATCCATCTCGGTCTGTCTAAGCCAGTCCAATAAGCCCACTATTACCAATCGACCGTCCGCCATCGCCGCTGTTTCCATTGTACAAAACTCTACCTTCTGATCGCCAACTAAGCGCCTTACATACTCTGTTTTGCCGTTATAGGCACCTCCGATAATGACGTGCACCGCGCTCGCTCCTTCCATTGTCGCTCGTCTGCCCACTCGAATTGCCAAATGGAGCCATTGTCTACTTGCCACTCCCAAAACGATCGCGAATCCGTAGCGAATGCTTCGAGAAGTAAACGAATTACTCCACCATGCGTCACGACGACCGTATCATTCGGCAAATCATCTAACGCTTCGAGTACCCGTGACTTCACTTGTTGCAGTGTTTCCCCATTACGCGCTGCCACTCGCCACGGATCTTCCAGCCAGTTCCGGTAGTCTTGATCGTCTTTTAACTCATCATACGTCTTTTCTTCAAAATCTCCGAAATGACACTCGCGCAAACGATGATCTTCAACATATGCCGCATCCGGAAAATAAATTGCTGCTGTTTGACGTGTTCTAGTCAAATCACTACCGACTACTCTTTCTACAATAACCGGAAATTCAATCGCTTCTCCTGTTGCTTGAACTAACTCGCTATCCGTCCACCCACAATATTGCCGTTTTTCATTGCCCACCGTTGTTAAATGGCGAATGAAAAATAAACGATAAGGACGAGCCATAATAACACCTCCATCCCTTCAATGAACGCGCCACACAAATCGCCTGTCACACCACCGAAATGCTTGATGGAAAAGTGGCGATAAAGCCAAATTGCGAATGCCATAACAAGTATCAGAACTGGGATTAACAGAATCGATGTAGACACTGCACTAAGCACACTAATCGCGAGTAAACTGCTCACACTAGCTACAACTACCATTCGCTTCCGCAAAAAATGTCGCTTGAAAAAGTGCGCCATGCCGCTTTGTTTCGCAGTGTCAGTTAAGGTGAAATACAATACAACGCTAGCCCTCGATAGGATAGGCACGATGACAAGAAACAGCCACCCGTGCGCTAGTGTGACAATCTCGATAAATAAACCAATTTTCAACCCTAACAATACGACTAACGACAACGTACCAAATGCTCCCAGTCTCGGATCATCCATAATCGTCAGACGTTTTTCACGGTCTTGATAAGAGAAAAACGCATCGCCTAAATCTGCAAAGCCGTCCACATGCAAGCCACCCGTCGCGATCAATCCGACAAGCAGTATGAGCATCGCCGCAAGGAAACTATTGAACTCTACCGTGGCATAAGCCGTTCCCGCGAGCAACAAGCCAATGGCCCCGCCGATAATAGGTAGTGCCATGTACATGCCTGATACTTCTTTTTTCCCGAGCGGTATTTCTATACGAACAGGCAATGAAGTGAAAAATTGGAGCGCTAATAAAATGCTATTCATGTTCTCGCTCCTTTACGCCAAAATCGACTGGATCAATGGCCAATTGAGATGTTTCTGTACGTGTTCAGCCCATTGTTCATAAACATCCACTCCGTCAGCCGCGGGTTTCGTCTCGCGTTCCATGTCTTCTTCTACGATGCCATGCTGTTCAAGAACAGGAATGACCCCTGCGACTGGAATGCCTGTAAAGTTTTCGATAAATTGTACGCCATCTTGGAAGTAAGATAACTCCCCGTAAAATTTATTAATAATAATCGCTTTCACACGCTGTCGTCTTTCAGGAGACAATAATTGCAATGTACCGATGATGGATGCAATGGCCCCACCTTTAGAAATGTCCGCCACTAACAATGCAGGTACGTCCGCAAGTTCCGCCACGCGCATATTCGTCAATTCACGATCCATCAAATTCACTTCCGCGGTACTCCCTGCCCCTTCTATAATGACCGTCTCGTAGCGCTCCGAAAGTGTACGTAAAGACTGCTTAATCGTATGTAGCCCTTTGTCGTATAATTGCTCCCGAAATTTTTGACCATCCATTGTGATGAGTGGCTTACCGAGTAAGATGACGTCCGACTGCAAAGCCGTTGTCGGTTTCAATAAAATCGGATTCATTTCTACCATCGGCTCCGTACGCGCCGCTTGTGCTTGCTGGAATTGCGAACGACTGATTTCACAACCGTTCGGCAACGTCACCGAAAAGCCCGACATGTTTTGGGATTTGAAAGGAGCAACGTTACGCCCTTCATTGGAAAGAATTCGGCATAATGCTAGGCAAATCATTGTTTTTCCTACGTCCGATGCTGTGCCGACGACGATCAATCCATTCATGGTGACTCCCCTTTCCAGACGACAGGTATGCCATGATCCATTTCAATCGCTACATCACAAAGTGCTACTAAACGCTGGTGCAATAGACCAATTGTTTTTCGATACCGTTGCGTCTCTTCGCCATAATCTGACCACTCATCTAACACTTCATTGGACACGATCACAAATGAAGTGACGCGTTCGCTTATTTGTCCGATCGTCTGCAGCAATTGCTCCGCTTTCATTTCCAGACACCCTACACGACGCCAACAAGGATCGCCCGTGTCATAGCCTTCATACAGTTCATTGGCCAGCCAAGTTGTCATACAATCCCATAACACTAAGTCTCCTTCTTGCAGAAAAGGTAGCGTACGATGGATGTCCACCGGCTGTTCGATCGTATGCCAATCATCTAGTTTGCGATCGTTCTGATGTTTCGCAATCCGTTCTTTCATTTCGGAATCAGCCGCTACACCTGATGCGATGTAGACGAGACGACCGGGTTGTGCAACGAGTATTTTTTCTGCGTATGCACTTTTTCCGCTGCGTGCGCCGCCACTAATAAATGTTACTGTTCCTCGAACCATTTGGTCATCTCCTCTCGCAATATAATCATCTGTTCTGTTGACTTCATGCCGACACGCAACCACCTACCGTCCATGCCACGGAAGTTTTCCGAGTGACGCAAAACGATTCCTTTGGAAAGTAAATGACGGTATAACAGTTGCGCTTCCCGTGGTGCAAAGATTATATAGTTAGCTACTGAATCGATGACCCGACAACGGGAGGCACGTAAATACTCCGTCATCTTTTGCCGCTCTGTTCGCGCATGAACAATTGCAGACTCGCAGTAGCTTCGTTCACGTAAACATAATACGCCAATTTCAGCCGCCACCCCATTGACATGCCAATGAGAGGCCGCACCTTTTATCGTGGTAACAATTTTCGGATGGGCCACTATATAGCCTAAACGAATGCCCGGAATAGCATACATTTTCGTCATGGAACGCACGACGATCACGTGCGAATAGTTTTGTAGATGATGGATGAACGAGCGGCTTTCATCGACAAAGTCTATAAACGCTTCATCCAATACTACTTCTGTTCCGCTACGTTTTGCCGCTTCCACTACGGTCATCAATTCTTCCGCTGAAGGCAAAATTCCTGTCGGGTTATTCGGCGTGCATAAATAAACAGCCGCCACTTTCGGTAACGTATCGACAATGCGCGCTATCGGCAAACGAAAATCATCTGCTTCCTCTGCTTGAATCGACACCACTTCCGCTCCCACCGCTTGCAGTGTTGCGCGATATTCGGAAAATGTCGGATCAATTAGCAACACACACTTGCCTCGATAACGTCGTGCCAGCAACGACAATAATTCCGCCGCGCCATTTCCGACAACAACCCACTGCTCATCTACGTGATGAAAAGTTGCAACTGCTGTTTTAAACGGCTGACCGTCTGGATCGGGATAACTTGTAATCGTAGACAATAGATCTGTCCATGCTTCTTTTACAGCCGCTGGAGGGCCCGCCGGATTACAGTTCTCACTGAAATCCAGTATCCTGTCCGGTACTGGTAAATCCATTGACTCATATAGCCGCACGCTATTCGCACCGTGTTCAGGCAACGACATACAACCACACTCCTATCACCGTACAAACTAACCAAAAAACCCACGAGACGGCTTGCATTTGTCTACAAGCTGAACGGATGTGAGAGGCATTTGCGACGACTGGTGGACCGATGGTAGCTCGTTCAGATACTACACCACGATAACTATTTTTCCCGCCCAGCCGGACATTCAATTGCCAAGCAGTAGCCGCTTCTAAATAGCCACTGTTCGGGCTCATATGACGTTGCGCATCACGCCACCACTCACGGAGCCGTTTCCGAAGAGGATATCCACCTTCATTGGGGGTAAATAAAATGATCAATACACCTGTCAACCGTGACGGAATGATATTCAGCAAATCGTCCATCCGCGCAGATACTTTACCGAATTTGTCATAACGCTCATCTTTGTACCCTACCATCGAATCGAGTGTATTAGCCGCTTTGTACAGCCACAAACCAGGTGCGCCCAACAAGAAAGCCCAAAACAAAGGGGCCGTGACGCCGTCTGACGAATTTTCCGATACCGTCTCAATCGCTGCCCGTGAAATTCCTGAAGCATCGAGTGTCTTCGTGTCCCGCCCGACAATCCAACTAAGTTTTTCACGCGCTTCTTTTATATCTCCACG
The DNA here is from genome assembly GCF_003351785.1 of Sporosarcina sp. PTS2304. GTDB lineage: Bacteria > Bacillota > Bacilli > Bacillales_A > Planococcaceae > Sporosarcina. The sequence goes on along the minus strand of NZ_CP031230.1, from coordinate 3,318,559 downwards.
CTGTAGCGGATCATAGACATCCATCGCCGCCTCTTTCAAACTCTTTTGCGCAAGCCCAGTGGCAATGAGTATCGCTTCTACCCCAATTCCAGCGACTACATGTAATCGGTACGCGATACTTACAAGCCAGATGACCAACATAAATGTAGTGCCACAAATGACGAGCCATAACAGCGCGCCTTTGAACGTTCGCATATTTCCTTTATTCAACCTCTTCGTCAAATTTCCAATCATTGTGCCAATCCATTTCACAGGATGCGGCCAACTCGGAGGATCGCCAATCAGTCGATCTAGCACCATGCCGATTGCGATGGCGATAAAATGTGCGGGAATCACTGAAACTCCTCCTTCGCCTGACGATAGGAGTGAATAGCACGTACTGTACATTCATACACTCCGCGACCGATTAATTTTCCTAGTTGCGTAATCGGCCCCGCATAAGGGATGCAGTTTCCTTGCTGTGTAGAGGCGATTAATAAACTATCTGTTGACGTACCTGTCGCAATCGTGCCCGACTCAGGATCGAGTACGGTTTCATCTTGCAATGCTTTCGTTTTTGCTTCTGTCGCTGTAATCATCGCCTGAACGAACGCTTCCTCGGATAATGCACCGTTAATGAATACCCACGTATTAATCGTTCCTACGTAAGGAATATGCTCCCGTCGCCACGAATGGGATACATCGACCGCATTGCCAATACCTGCTGTCACCGCAACGACAATCGAACCAAAATCACCTGCAAACTCTTCCACTTCTACGTGCTCTGGACTAACTGCTGTCATCATCGCTACCGTATCTGTCAGATGATAACTATGCGACCGTAAAAAATCTGTATTTTCCTTTTGCACATCGTCCACATGATAATCAAAGTTCACTCCCCGATTAACAAATGTCCGGTACCACCCCATCCCCGCATTGTGCACAGCTGAAGAAATAGTCTTCAATGATTGCGTTGCCTGTAGTAAGACATGATCTCTCCGCACGACGACATCCTCTTTTTTCACTCGGAATAATTGCGTTTCTTCTTGCAAGTTAGGCAATAACGTCATTTGAGGTTTCGGCAGCTCGGGATGTGGTTGTGTTTTAATACGCGCGTTATAAACGGTTCGAATTTCTCGTTCCAACACGACATCTTGCGGTTCACCGATAATTGCTACTTCTCCTTTTTGAAGTAACAGCAGTCGATCACAATACAACGCCGCCAAATTAATATCATGGAACACTGAAATAACGGTAATTCCTTTTTGATGCGCTTGGTTGCGAATCGTATCCAATAATTGTTGCTGATGAGCAATATCTAAATGATTGGTCGGCTCATCCAGCAATAAAATCGGTGCTTCCTGTGCAAGTGCTTGTGCTACGAATACCCGTTGTTGTTCGCCACCAGATAATAATTCAATCGGTGTATGTGCATAACGAGTAATTCCTGTATAGTGCATCGCTTCTTGGACAGCCTGTTCGTCTTGTTCGGACCAACTCGAAAACAATCCCGTTTGGTATGGGTACCTGCCGAGTCCGACTGTATCTTTTACAGTATGCGAAAAGGCATGTGCGTGAAGTTGAGGTAACACTGCCACTTTTCGCGCAAATTGTTTCTGTGTATAAGACGAAGCTAGCTTCCCGTCTATTGTTACGGTACCGTTTTGTTTCGGCAAAATTCCTGAAATAATTTTCAGTAATGTAGATTTCCCACTGCCATTCGGTCCTAAAATTCCGAGAATTTCTCCTTTTTCCACGTGGAACGACACGTTTCGCACGATTAATTTCTTATCATATCCACCTGACACTTGATCTATATGTAGCACGTCTACATAGCTCCCTTCCTGCGTTGCTTGTAAAAAATATAGGCAAAGACTGGAGCACCGATAAATGCCGTAATGACACCTACTGGTAGTTCAGCCGGAGAAATAATCGTTCGGGCGACTAAATCACAAATAATTAATAACGCAGCCCCATTGAATAATGACAATGGTAGCACATGCCGGTGATCAGATCCCCACAACATGCGTGTCATGTGAGGTACGACTAAGCCGACAAAACCGATCGTCCCAGAAACAGCTACTGCCGAACCGGTCAAGACAGAGCCACCGAGTAAAATTTGTAGCTTCCGACGTTTGACGTTCACACCTAAATGATGGGCACGTTCTTCACCGAACAGCATCGCATTCAATTCTCTACGATTGAGCCATAGTATTAAAGAACCCATAATGAAAAACGGCAACACCATCGTAATATAATTCCATCCACGCATCGACACGCTACCGAGTAACCAGCCAACAATTTGACGTAACTCTTCTTGCGTCAAAGCGATCATTAACGACAACACAGACCCGAGGAATGAACTAAAAATAATACCTGTCAAAATAATCGTTTCCATCTTCATGGCACGATCGACCAGCCGCGCAAAGCCAATGACTACAAACATCGTAGCGGCCGCACCGATCATACTAAATACAGGTAATGTATAGGCGCCTAAAACGGGCAAAGAAATAGTAAAAAAGAGTGTGATCACAGCGCCCACAGAGGCACCGGATGACACTCCGAGGGTATAAGGATCTGCTAATGGATTTTTCAGTAAGCCTTGAAATGCAGCTCCCGATATCGCAAGTGACGCCCCCACTATTCCTGCAAGCAACACACGCGGCATACGAATTTTCCACAAAATATTGCTGGCAGTGGCGTCATCGTTACTCCATAGCGTCTCTATCGGTATTTTCACTGCACCGATCGATACACCGAGCCAAATTGCCACGAGCAGTGTGGCAATCGACACAGCGTAGGCGAGCCATGTTTTATTCACCAAAGACCTCTGGATATACCGCCTTCGCAAAAGCTTCTAATCCTTCCGCTAAACGGGGACCGGTCCGGCTTGTAATGTTTTCATCTACTTGTACAATTTGATCTTCTTTTACCGCAGTCACTGTATCGAAACCGTCACGCGTTTTAATCTTTTCCACGATATCCGGTACGTAGCTATACATGACAACGATCACATCTGGGCTTTCATTGACAATTGTTTCGGGACTAATCATGACCCAGCCATCTTCTGTCACGATGTTTTCTGCGTTAATCATCTCTAAATATTGCTGTGGGAATGTATTCTTTCCCGGTGCATAAATTTCAGGCTCATCCGAGTTTTCAACGAATACGCGTTTCTTCTCTGTAATGGCCTTTGCTTTTTCTTTTATGTCAGCGACTTTTTCTTGCATGCCTGCCACTACTTCTGCCGCCTCTTTGTTCTTATCCATCACTTCGCCTATCATTTGAATGGTGTCATATGTTTCTTCAAATGTTCCTGCGTTCGGCACGACTACGACAGGGATCCCTGCGTTACGAATTTGATTGAGCCCTTCTTCGCTAGAGCCAAGCATCATTTCATGTGCAAACACTACCTCAGGTTGCAATGAAATGACTTTCTCCACATTGACCGTGTAATCTCCAACTGTATCAAGATCCGCTACTTGCTCCGGATAGTCGTCATTTTCAGTAACTGCGATCACTCGATTTCCCGCATCAATAGCAAACAATGTTTCTGTGTTACTAGGAAGTAGGGAAATGACTGATTCCGGTACTTTTTCGAACGTCACTTCTTCTCCTGCCGCATCCGTGAGTGTGTATGGATAACTCGTGTTCGTTACCTCATCTGTCGTCACTTCTTCCGTCGTCTTTTCAGAATCTGGTGCCTCTTCTTTCTTTGGTTCGCTGCTACATGCTGCCAGCAGTACTACCGCCAGCATAGCCGTCAGCAACAGTTGCCACATTTTCTTCATGTTTTGTCCTCCCTTTGCTTATCATCTATTACGTTTTTGCTACACATACGAAAAAACCCTTCGAACATTTCGAAGGACTCGGCAGGACGAAATCCATGACAGATTTCCTCCACGTTACCTATCCTCGTAGGTTGCTGCGGAACTCTATTTCCGATATAGGCAGGTACCTGGCTCGTGCGTCATGCACTTACAGTGGCGGGACCGCATCGGCTTCAACCGATTTCCCTTTTCATCTCCCTTTGAACGAGAGAACCTTTCGGAATAAATATAATTCGTAATTGTGTTTTATTATACTACAGATTGATTGGTTGTACAGAGTAGGGCGTGACTTATGTGTTTTTTGGGGGATGATGGGTTTTGGTTATGAGCGCGGATGAGGTGGCTATGAGCAGAATGACGTCGGCTATGAGCGCGGACGGGGAGGCTATGAGCGGAATAACGTCGGCTATGAGCGCGAACGGGGAGGCTATGAGCGGAATAACGTCGGCTATGAGCGCGAACGGGGAGGCTATGAGCGGAATGACGTCGGCTATGAGCGCGAACGGGGAGGCTATGAGCGGAATGACGTCGGCTATGAGCGCGAACGGGGAGGCTATGAGCGGACACACGTACTCTATGAGCGGAGCTGCAACTTTGTCCTCCCCTATCTCCATGCAAAAAACAAAAAAGCCAAGCAAATCCATGCTTGGCTTTTTTGACTACATACGCTCTGGTGCTTCTACTCCGACTAGTTTCAACGCGTTGGCGATTGTTGTGCGAGTAGCTGTGATTAATGCTAAGCGCGCTTCGGATAGTTCATTATTTTCTGGATCAAGAACTTTATTTGCATTGTAGAAACTATGGAACGATGCAGCCAGCTCTTGAATGTACGTTGTCACGCGGTGCGGTGCGCGTAAACGAGCTGCGTCGCTCACGAGTCTTGGGAAGTCCCCTAGTTTCTTCAATAACTCCAATTCTTTCTCGTCTTGCAATAATGTAAGATTGTCTGTCGATGCGTGCATATTTTGTTCTTCTGCCTGACGCAAGATTGAACAAATACGTGCATGGGCGTACTGTGCATAGTATACCGGGTTTTCATTTGACTTGGACACGGCTAGATCTAGATCGAAATCCATTTGCGCATCACCTGAACGCATCGCGAAGAAATAACGTACAGCGTCTAGGCCGACTTCTTCCACTAGCTCGCGCAACGTAACTGCTTTTCCTGTACGCTTACTCATTTTGAATTTTTCTCCATCTTTGTAGAGCTGAACCATTTGGGCCACTTCTACTTCCAATGTGTCGCGGTCGTAGCCAAGTGCTTGGATTGCCGCTTTCATCCGCGGAATATAGCCGTGATGGTCTGCTCCCCAGATGTTGATCAACTTGTCGAATCCACGGGCAAGTTTATCTTCATGGTAGGCAATATCTGGTGTTAAGTATGTGAACGAGCCGTCTTGTTTAATCAAAACACGGTCTTTGTCATCTCCAAATGTTGTCGAACGGAACCAAGTAGCTCCACCCTCCTCAAAGACATGACCGTTTTCACGCAATTTATTTAGTGCGACTTCAATTTTCCCGTTGTTGTATAACGATGTTTCAGAGAACCAGTTGTCGAAATGGACACGGAAGTTCGCCAAGTCATGTTTTAACTTGTCCAATTCGATTTGCAGGCCGTGCGCGCGGAAGAATGCGAGACGTTCTTCTTCGGTGACGTTGACATATTTATCTCCGTATTGTTCTACCAAGTTTTTACCTATCGTGATGATGTCCGACCCGCGATAACCGTCTTCCGGCATTTCCTTTTCAAGGCCAAGCGCTTCGAAATACCGAACTTCTATAGAACGAGCCAAATTATTAATTTGATTGCCAGCGTCATTAATATAATATTCACGCGACACATCGTAGCCCGCTTTATCAAGAATATTGCATAATGAATCTCCGAGTGATGCTCCGCGCGCATGTCCTAAGTGTAAGTCGCCCGTTGGATTTGCCGAAACGAACTCCACTTGAATCTTTTGATGTTGACCGCTTTCTGAACGGCCGTAGTTTTCCCCTTGCGTCAGAATAGATTTGACGACATCTGCCAAACTATCTGATTTCACCCGAATGTTCAAGAAGCCAGGTCCTGCGATTTCAATCGTCTCAATTGCTGTGTCCGTTTTATCCAAATGTTCTAAAATAGCTTCTGCAATGGCACGTGGCGGTTTTTTCGCTAGCTTCGTCAATTGCATGGCGATATTCGCTGCGTAGTCCCCGTTTTCTTTATTTTTTGGCGATTCTAATTTGATCTCCGGAAGATCTGCTCCTGCTACAAGCCCAGCCTTCTCTATTGCCTGTTTCAATGCTTCTTTAATTTCGTGTTGAATTTGTTCTACTGCATTCATTGGGATACCTCCGAGTAGGTTATTGTTAATTGATAGTTTCCTAATAGTTTGCCTTCTGCGTGCAATTCATACGCTATCGCAAATCGGCCAGGTTCGTACTGAAGATTTTTTGTGACGACTAGCATGTCCATAACTGCCGGACCATTTCCGTATGTGCCGATTCTCGAATCATCTGGTCGGAACGGTAGTCTCATTTGGACGCCGCCTTTGCGCATAATAAATGCATCTTCTGCATGCAATTTTACAGTGGTACGGACGACAGGCATGCCTTCTACCTTTTCTTCAAACAGTAAGTACGCCTGTCCCTTTTTTTCAATCACTTCTCCACTCGCCTGCATCTCATGTGTTTCTGCCGACTGACCTGGATGTTGAATAACTGAACGGAGCTGCACGTTCATTTTTGGCGCTTCCATTCGTTCACCGCCTTAGGTTAGATAGATTCACTCATTATACACTTCATCCACCGCCACTTTCAACGTTACCGTAACTAAACTTTTTATGAGTTCTCGTTTAATCCGTTTGAATCCATCCCATACTGTCAAAAGATACTGAATGAAACGGGATGTGATGCATGATGAAACGTACCGACTATATAAAATCTACGAACCAAAAGAAATGGAAGAAACTCGTTCTTTCTCTTTCTATTATGTTAATAACAGCGACTGTCACCGTAATGATTGCGTTACGGCTCTATGCCCAACTGCTAGGCGCTCCATCATTGAGTGTTCCAAAGGCATCATTGTTTTTGGATCATAACGGCCATCAAATTGGCGACCACTTTTCCCAGCAACGCCGTTATTGGATGAAGTTAGCGGATATGTCCCCATTTTTGGCAGACGCTTTCGTCGCAACAGAAGATCAGAAATTTTATTCGCATCATGGATTTGATTATAAACGGATTGCGGGGGCTGTGCTTAAAGACGTCAAGACGATGAGTAAAGCGCAAGGTGCCAGTACGATCACACAGCAATATGCGCGAAATTTATATTTGACGCACGAAAAATCATGGACACGAAAAATTCATGAAGCGTTGTTCGCCTATCGTCTGGAAGTTTTTTATGATAAAGAAACGATTTTAGAAGGTTATTTGAATACGGTGTACTTTGGGCACGGAATGTACGGGGTGGAAGCTGCCAGTCGCTTTTATTTTTCGAAAGCGGCGAAGGAGTTGACGCTTGAAGAGGCGGCTACAATTGCGGCGATTGCGAAAGGACCTTCCATTTATTCTCCATTGGCTAACCCGGAAAAGTCTAGGAATCGGCAACTGTTAGTATTGAATTTAATGGAGAAAGGTGACTTCATTACAGCATCTCAAAAGGAACGGGCCGTCGCGGAAAAAATTGTGTTGAAAACGGAAAGTTGGGAAGATACAAAACGAGTAGCACCTTATTTTCTGGATGCAGCGTGGCAACAAGCGGAAGATATTTTAGAAGCTAAAGGTCGCGTTCCGGCAGAAGGTGGATGGACGATTCGTACGACTTTGAATCAGCAACATCAAAAAACAGCTGAAGAAGTCATTCAACAATGGATGCCTGCAAACGAATTGCAAATTGGATTTGTATCGATGGCGGCGAATACAGGATTTATTACGTCTATGGTAGGCGGTGTAAACTTTGGGGACAGTTCATTTAACCGTGTGACACAAGCGAAACGCCAACCAGGTTCCGCTATGAAGCCGATTTTATATGCAGCTGCACTGGAAGACGGATTTAATCCTTTAACATTTATGACGGCAGAAAAGACGTTATTTACGTATGATGAAGGACGTTCTACGTATGAACCGAGCAATATTAATGGAGAGTTCGCAGCGAAGCCGATTTCATTGGCGCAAGCACTGGCGATTTCAGACAATATTTATGCCGTAAAGACGTTGGAAAGCGTTGGATATACACATTACACAAAAATGGCGCAGCGTCTCGGGATTGACGTGACGTTTCCCGAATCTCCCGCAGTGGCGCTCGGAACATCAGATGTGACACTTTTGGAAATGACCACTGCCTACAACCGAATTGCTTCTACGGGGTTGCAAGTAGAACCTCATATGATTTTGTCGATTACTGATTCTACTGGCAAAGTCATCTATGAACACCCGAAGAAGAAACCGAAGCAGATCTTGTCTGTCCAAGACGCTTTTGTGCTCACCCACTTAATGACAGGCATGTTTGATCCGGTATTTAGCGACTATTTATCAGCAACCGGCTTGTCTATGCGGCCGAAGCAAACTCGACCGTACGCAGCAAAATCCGGCACTACTATTTCCGATCAATATTTAATCGGCTTCACTCCAACAGTAACCGCCGGAATTTGGACAGGTTTCGATCGGGGAAAACAGTTGGAGGGCTTAGAGGACAAGGCAGTTTCTAAAAAGATTTGGATTGATTTCATGGAAGCCGTCCACGCAGGCACAGCGCCTGAACCTTTTCTCCCTCCCAAAGGAGTCCAAAGCGTCGTGGTAGATATCGAAACAGGCGGTGTTGCAGTCAATGAATGCCCGAAGCAGCGGTTAGTGTATGTGAAGGATAAAGATGTGCCGAAGAAGTTATGTACTGATCGTTCATTGAGAGAGCAGCATAGCGGGAAGGAAGAGAATTCGAAGTTAGAGTTATTTCCATTTTCATTTTTTGAGTAAGGAGGGTAGTTTGTATGAGCGCGGTGGCGTGGGCTATGAGCGCGGAGATGGGTTCTATGAGCGCAACGGCGCGGGCTATGAGCGCGGAGATGGGTTCTATGAGCGCGGTGGCGCGGGCTATGAGCGCGGAGATGGGTTCTATGAGCGCAACGGCGCGGGCTATGAGCGGAGACACTATACTCGCTACAATTGAAAAAGACCTTACTCCCCGAATCCGCGGAGGGTAAGGTCTTTTTGACTGCCGTACATGAACTGAATGAATCCGCCCGCTTGGGTTTTGTGGTTTCATCAAACAAGTCGTATGTGCGCCAGTTGTCCTAGATCACAGCAGCAAAGCTGTATGTTCAGTTTACTTCGTTTCATGCCGACATTCAACCTCAAAGAGACGACAAAATAATTTGTCACATCTTTGACTTATTTGATTGGAACCTGGCTGGAATAAATCTTTATTCTGTGCGCAAACCTTCATGCAATTCCGGTTTACTGCGTTCCCATAGTTCTGCATTATGGTTCTTTAAAAAGTCCGCTAAAATAGCTTTAGATCGGTCATCCATTATATCTACTATAATGTTGCGCTTCATTGATTTATCCATGCGGTTTACGTGATCAGCTAATATTTTGTAGCCTCGGCGCTTTTCACGGTTAACGACCATTTCGCATGCTGTGACACCTGCGTAGTATGGGCCTTCTTCGCGGTAATCAATAGTTACCCAGACGAGCCAATAAGGTTTTCCGCCCTCTGAATCTTCACGATTGGTCGTGAATTTTATGCCGCGCTCTGTATCGCTGCGGGCATGCATCGCTCCCATTTCGACTTGCGCAGTCCCTGCTTCCACATCGATGATGACAGGAGAAATGTTTTCCAGTGACAAAGATCCAATGCCAAACCCTTTATGGCCATCTGTAGGGTCATTTTTAATAATTGTAAAACCTAACTTCGGTTTCGCGTTTTGCTCATTCGCCATGTAAATCCACCTCTATCTCTGTTATTATAAGTACTATACCTGAATTTTCTGCTAAGGAGGAAGTAAAATGCCATTTGTAACTGTAAAAATGTTAGAAGGCCGCACAGATGAACAGAAACGAGCGCTTTGTGAAAAGGTCACACAAGCTGTTTCCGAAACATCAGGAGCACCAGTGGAAAGAATTAGCGTCTACATTGAAGAAATGTCAAAAGATAATTTTTCTACTAGCGGCGTTAGAGAAAGCGATAAGTAATCAAACAAAAGGATTCTCTTCGTGAGAATCCTTTTTATATGTGAATCAGAAATACTATTGCTTTAGCCTGCAGAAACTGCTTGTAACTCTTCAATGAATTCAAAAGCTTGATCCATTTCTGCTTCGCTGAAATTTAGTTTATTCTTCACGATCCGAACTTTCTCGATTTGCTCTTGCTTGTCCAACTGATCGAAAAATAGCAGAGTCGAAACTAACTCGAGGAAACGAGAGGACTTGCTGTTAAGTCGTTTGATGCAATCTGACATTTGCGTTCGCGGTTCGGCGGCGGTACTGACGAACATCGAACCTTCCTCTGTTACTTGATAGCAATATTGCTTATAGGATCCTTTATCTTCAAAACGTTCGGCTAAAAAACCCATCTCACATAGTTCTTCCACGCGTAACGTCAATTCCTCTGAATACGGCCCATACATATGAAGCTCGTACTTTTCTACGAATGGGAAGTTCATCTTTTTTAATATATACACCATTTTTTGCATTTTTTTGCGGCCATTTACTTCATTTGCCAATGAGACAAACTGTACGATTTTCGCATGCTCTTGCAGCAATTCGCGCAACCCCTTTCTTACCCTCTTAACAATTCCAAAATCTCTTCATGCAACGGATTGCCATTCACTAGACGATCTTCTGGATAATAAATTTTGTGGTCTGTTCTGCGTTTTCCTGAGATCGCATCGACAACGTCTGACATCCGGGACAGTTCACGTAAATCTCCATTTTTCATTTGAAGATAGATTGGTACACGCTCGCTTTCTTCGCCTGGACGATAGAAATCATATGGCAGATCCGATGAGGAGTCCGTTACTAAATAATACTCTGGATCAAGACCCGCTTGCTGGAATAATTTCACTAATTCACCGAACTTCATATATTGAGAGGCTGGATCGAATTCTGCATATTGGAACAGACGGCGATTGACAAAACGATCACATAAATCTGCGAGAATCTCATCTTCTTCTTCCATCCACAGCTGGAAATACATCAGCAATACACTTTCATCGAGCGCTATATATTGTTTCAGCTGAAACTCTTTTTTGAAAAATGATACGAAATGATGTGGCTCTTGTGCAAATGTATAGCCCGTTTCGTATAAGTGTCTAGCCCGATGCAAAATTTTAATTAAAATAACTTCCGCACTGCGAGATACGGGATGGAAATACACTTGCCAATACATTTGGTACCGGCTCATGATGTAGTCCTCGACTGCGTGCATGCCGCTGTCTTTTATAACGACTTGATCTTCCGTCGGTCGCATGACACGTAAAATGCGTTCCATATCGAAATGACCGTACGAAACGCCCGTGTAATACGCATCACGTTGTAAATAATCCATCCGATCTGCATCGATTTGGCTGGAAATCAAACTCACGACTAGTTTGTCAGGATATGTTTTCGCAATAACATCAGCGACTTTTTGCGGGAAATCCGGAGCTACTCTACTCAACACTTCGTGGACCTCTGTTTGTTCCAATAAAATCTGCTGGGTGAATTGCTCGTGATCTAAATTGAATACTTTTTCGAATGCGTGAGAAAACGGACCATGTCCTAAGTCGTGCAAAAGTGCTGCACATAATGTGACTAGCCTTTGTTCTTCATCCCATTCGGCCCGGCTACTAAAACCTGTATCGATAATTCGGCGAACAATTTCGTATACCCCTAGAGAGTGCTGGAAACGGCTATGTTCTGCTCCATGGAAGACGAGATACGTCGTGCCGAGTTGACGGATTCTGCGTAATCGTTGGAACTCACGCGTATTGATGACGTCCCATATGACACGATCCCGGACGTGTATGTAACGATGCACTGGATCTTTAAATACTTTCTCTTCAGGTAGTTTTTCGTTTTGGTACGCCATGCTTTCACCTCAACCTTCATTCGTTCCAGTATACCAAAAATCGACGCAACGTGACATAGACTCTATGACGGATTTTCGGCTGGTTCATAAAAATCACCACAACACTAGCGCTACATACCAGTCTCGCAGGCACTTCTGCCGGTGAGGATAAATAGAATTTTAGCAGTCTCTGAATAAAAGTTTTACGAACTGTCCATAATGGCAGTAGAAAGAGAGTACAAGACAGGAGGCATGGAGATGGTGAAAGTTAGACAAGACGCATGGTTGGAACAAGATGATCAGTTATTGGCAGACACGGTATTACGGCATGTGAGGGAAGGTAGTACGCAGTTAAGTGCATTCGAGGAAGTAGGTGACGCTTTAAATCGAACAGCTGCTGCTTGTGGATTTCGGTGGAATGCTGTGGTGCGGCAAGAATACGAGGGAGAGTTGTCAGAAGCAAAGAAAGAGAGAAAGCAGACATTACGCGTACTGGGGACTGATTTTAAAAGACGCAATCAGGCGCTGTACAGTGCAGATGCTAGCGGAGACGGACAGGAAAAGATCCAAGTTCCTCTATCTGCATTATCTCTGGATACAGTGATCGCATATTTAATCCGCATGCATCATAACGGCGGTGCAGATACGGATGCACTTCGTTGGAGACAGACTGCGAAAACCGCTACAGAACAACTAAAAACATTGGAAGCCGAATTGGAAGAGTTGAAAAAAGAGAATCGTACATTAAAAGATGACTATGAACAATTCGTGCAAATTATGAACCGCGCCCGTAGACTCATTGCTCTTAACGAAGAAAGTGAGCACGTAGCACCCGTCTTTAAGATGGAGCCCAATGGTAATCTAGTATCATCAAAAGAGCCGCCAATCAGTCATTGATTGGCAGCTCTTTTTTTATGATAACATTTTCTGATTGCGCTCGACGACACGTCGCAAATAAAAGCCGTAAAGTTCTAATTCCTCATCAGTTAACCCATCTTGCCGCACATCATCTGTTAACGACCGCAATAGCAGTTGCAAGCGAATGATCACTTCATTGACAGTTAATGGTGTGCCTAAAACTTCGGATAATGAAGCCATTACTTCAGGCTGAATGACAGGATAGCTGAATTTCGTCGGCTGTCCCTGCAAGCCAGTTTCGTAAACGTCACGGATTCGTTCAGCACGCTCAGCTCCACTGCCTTCAATGCAGAGGTATACTTGCACCGCTACTCCTTGCCGTAATCGACGCTGAGAAATACCCGCAAATTTCTTGCCTGCCACACTTAAATCATACGAACCCGGACAATAGGATCCGACAATTTCATAGGCTTCAATCTGTTCACCCAACTCTGGAAATAATAGCTTCACGAACGATACCATTGCTTCATAACCTACGGGAATATCAATTGACGACTTTTGCTCAGTAAAGAGTAGGGAAATATTCAGCACTCCTTCGTCGAGTACAACTGCCAGACCACCAGAGTTGCGCACAATTGCCTGATAGCCTTTACGTTCAATCTCTTCGATCGCTTGCCCTATAAAAGGCATCCGGTGATCTTGAATGCCGAGGACGATCGTGCGATTATGCACCCACGTTCTGACGACAGGCACACTTTTTTGCTGGCCGACTAATTGGCATAGCGTATCATCCATCGCAAATGACTCTAGCGCAGATCGACTGCGTGCCGTAATGGATTCATCGATAAAACGCCAGGCCGGTTGATATAATAAATTTTTATCTTGTGACATGTCTAGCTCTCCCATTAGTGTTCATGATGTAGATGCTAAGCTAGTATATCAGTTTTAATAGCAAGCTGTTATAAACTTTGAGCTGCTGTAATAAGAGACAGTTTATACACGTCTTCCGCAGAACATCCGCGAGACAAGTCATTGACCGGTCCATTCAAGCCTTGCAAGATGGGTCCGATTGCTTCGTAGCCGCCTAGACGTTCTGTTAGTTTGTAGCCGATGTTTCCTGCATCCAATGTAGGGAAAATGAAGACATTTGCGTCTCCTTTAATAACGGATTCAGGTGCCTTTTTCGCTGCTACGCTTGGAACGTACGCTGCATCGAACTGGAATTCACCATCGATTGAAAGCTCAGGCGCTAGTTCTTGTGCGATTTTCGCTGCTTCTACTACTTTTTCTGTCTCTTCTGTTACCGCAGACCCTTTTGTAGAGAATGAAAGCATGGCTACACGCGGATCGATACCGAATGCTGTAGCTGTTTTCGTGCTCTCTACCGCAATCTCAGCCAACTCTTTAGCTGTAGGATTGACTGTAATTGCACAATCCGCAAAAATTAAACGCTCTTCACCTTTCATCATGATGAATGCGCCGCTCGTTCTTGAAATGCCTGGCTTCGTTTTAATAATCTGTAATGCAGGACGTACTGTATCCGCTGTGGAGTGGGCTGCTCCGCTCACTAGCCCATCAACGCGTCCTGTGTAGATCATCATCGTACCGAAGTAGTTCACATCTTTCACTTGCTCGCGCGCTTGCTCGATTGTCGCCTTGCCCGCACGACGCTCTACAAACTTTTCAGCCAACTCATCAAAATAGGAAGCGCTTGCAGGATCGATCAACTCAATCTCAGAAATATCGAAACCGCCCTCTTCTGCTGCTTTTTTGACAGCCGCTTCATTCCCCAATAAAACCGGTGTCACAATGCCTTCTTGTTTCAAGTGTACAGCTGCTTCGAGAATGCGTACGTCTTCTCCTTCAGGTAATACGATTGTTTTCCCCTTACCTTCTAGTGCTGCTCGGATTCCATCAAAAAGATCTGCCATGTGTAATTCCCACCCTTTGTTAGTTTTTCCTATTCATCATACCTGAAATCATTACATAATTCACTAGGAATTTCTAAAATTTCTGATACCTTTTCCTTAGTTGCACAAATTTGTCATAGCCGACAAGTGCGTTACCTTTATGCTTACCGTCTAAAGTCGGTTTGTGATACACTGAAAAAAGAACGTATTTTGATTTAAAAGGAGACTGAATTCAAGTGAATGAAGCAGCTATTACATTAGACGGTTGGTATGTACTTCACGATTTTAGAACGATGGACTGGGCTTCTTGGAAATTAATCTCGAAAGAAGAACGTCAAGCAGCAGTGAACGAATTTTTGCAGTTTTTAGAGCGCCTGAATGAAGCCGACGAAGCGAAAACAGGCAGTCATGCTTTTTATACAGTTGTTGGGCAAAAGGCAGATTTCATGCTAATGACATTACGACCAACGATGGACGAGCTACAGCAACTAGAAGCAGAGTTCAATAAACTAACGATTGCGGATTACACGATTCCTGCGTACTCTTACGTTTCCGTTGTTGAGCTTTCTAACTATTTAGCGGGTGAATCTGACGAAGATCCGTATCAAAATCCATATGTCCGCGGACGTTTGTACCCTGAACTGCCACGTAGTCAATATGTTTGTTTCTATCCAATGGACAAAAAGCGTGAAGGCGAAGATAACTGGTATATGCTAGATATGGATGATCGCAAGAGTTTAATGCGCAGTCACGGTATGATTGGTCGCGGTTACGCTGGAAAAGTGAAGCAAATCATTTCGGGTTCTGTCGGTTTTGATGATTATGAGTGGGGTGTGACATTGTTCTCGGATGACGTGTTGCAGTTTAAGAAACTTGTCTACGAAATGCGTTTTGATGAAGTGAGTGCACGTTACGGCGTGTTCGGTTCTTTCTTCATCGGTACCATTTTAGAAGGCGACAAGCGCGCTTCATTCTTTGAAGTGTAATACGTTTTTCACACGTGCTTGTTGATTGTTCGAAGTGGAGTAAGTGATCTCTCCAGTGTGGTGCAGAAAAGTAGTGTACGTGTAGGATTCTCCCTACAGAACCGGACGCTTTCCTGAGGGGGCGCGGCGGACTCGCCAAAAGTGCGTTGGCGATTACGCCTGTCACCCTGATCCTCCAGGAGTCGCCGGTTCTTCCGGGAGAATCCTTGACTTTGTGTTGGGAAGACAGTTGGGGTTCGTCCAAAATTTAGAATGGAGTAAGTGACTTCTCCAGTGCGGTGCAGAAAAATAGTGTACGTGCTAGGATTCTCCCTACAGAACCGGACGCTTTCCTGAGGGGGCGCGGCGGACTCGCCAAAAGTGCGTTGGCGATTACGCCTGTCACCCTGATCCTCCAGGAGTCACCGGTTCTTCCGGGAGAATCCTTGAGTTTGTGTCGGGAAGTTAGTTAGTGTTCGTCCAGAAATAGAGTATGGTAAGTTACGCTTCCTGAACAGTGTGGGTGAAGATACGGATCGCCTGACTGAATACATATAAAGTCATACTTTTTTTCTCAATTCAACGAAACTGTCATAGTGGCTAACCACACTTCACCGTTATCTAACTTCAAAAGCGATCACATCATATTAGACAGATCTACTTGGTTTTCACTACCTACAAAGAGCTATCAAACTGTCTTACATACACAAAGTTCGGCTTGGAGCTTACAGACGATCGACTCCCAGGAGGATTAAGGAAAGCCGTAGCGAAGGACGGCTTTTGCGAGTGAAGCGCAAGCCGTATGATACTCTAAGTCAGCGTCACTCTATTCAACGTTCTACTTTCATGGACGAACACTAATTTCGTTTAAACCGCAAAACATTCCAAGTCAACGCTTAACGTACTTCCCTCGCCTTCGGAAATAGTTATCATACCAACTCCATCACATACATAGAATAGCCACAAGGGGGTTTTACATCGGCTGAACTTTGCTTCCGAACGAAACTACCCAACTACCTAACCACTCTAGAAAGGATGTTGAAATGGTTCAATATTATTATCCAGGCTATGGCCAGCAACAAATGGTTACACCGCAAGGAGCATTTACCGGTGCCACACCGACTACCCCTCCGTTCAGAGAGCAATCGTACATTGAAAATATTTTACGCTTAAACAGAGGCAAGCCAGGCATTTTCCATTTTTCATTTGAGCATGCGATTGAAGCAGGTAAGAATACAAAGTCGGTAGCGGGCATGGTAGAAGCTGCAGGACGGGATCACGTAATTTTAAGTGAAGCAAAAACAGGTCGTCGTTTCCTTTTCCCGATGATTTACTTCGATTACGCGGAGTTCAATGAAGAGTTGAGTTACTTCGATCAGCAACCATAATCGTAAAAAACCGTTCACGTAATTGTGAACGGTTTTTCATGCGTCATTTATTGAGCAAATTTAAGAGTTGCGATAATTAACAGAATCCAACCCGCAATAAACGCGACGCCACCGATAGGAGTAATCGCTCCTAATATCCCGACACCTGATAGGCTGAGTGCATATAAACTGCCGGAGAAAACGATGATTCCGATAAGTAGTAAATATCCCGACCACGACAATTGCGCAGAAGGACCAAGTAAAGAGCTGCTCATTAAAATTCCTATAGCCAACAAACCGATCGCATGGAACATCTGGTATTGCACAGCAGTCTCCCAAATGGCTAAATAGTGTTCGGATAAGCGATCTTTCAACGCATGTGCACCAAACGCACCGCATCCAACAGCAATCGCTGCATTAATCGCACCCGCAATAATAAAAAACGGCATGACAATTCCTTCTTTCTACCAAATACATAGTATCTTTCAGTTTATCATACAGAGCGACTGTAAACTAAGTGATTTTCGAACGCTTTGTGGCGCTTAAAAGTCAAATAGAGATTCTCCATTCGCATCTGCTTCTTGCAACGGCCGTTCGCCAAACGTCATAGGGGTCGGTGCGGACGCTTGAGGCGAACTGAGTTGAATCGGCACGGGCTGACTTGGTGCTTCTTCACTCAACAGCACATTGCATAACGAACGAACAGCTGCAATCGCCTCTCTTCGTGACTGTTCATTTCTCGTTTGTTTTGCATGATGTAGTTGTTGCTCGATTTCCAATAATACTTGATCGGATGAAATCATCGCAATCTCACTCCTTTTTTCGGTTCAAACTTCATACATTCCATCCCCGAAGACTGCTTCACTACGACGGACGGCAACATTTTTGTTTTAAAACCATACGCCTTACACCCTCTTGGATTTTGAGGTTCCCATGTCGTGAAAAAGTATATGCATTCAAAGCAATTGACTGCCATTTCTACACTTCCTTTCTATCCGCTACACTACTAGACCAATCTATCGGCTGTTTGCCCCACTCTCGCAAATACGCATTTGTTTTCGAAAATGGACGACTGCCAAAGAAGCCGCGTGATGCGCTGAATGGACTCGGATGCGGTGATTCTATAATTGCATGTCTTCTCCGATTAATCAAAGCCGCCTTTTCTTGGGCATGCCTTCCCCACAAAATGAAAACAATCGGTTCCCTGCGTACAGACAGTTTACGTATTACTTCATCTGTAAACAATTCCCAGCCTTTGCCCCGATGTGAAGCCGCTGCTCCTTCACGCACAGTTAATACGGTATTTAGTAATAATACACCTTGTTTCGCCCATCCTGTCAAGGTTCCACTTTCAGGAATCGGAACATGGAGATCATCTGCCATCTCTTTAAATATATTGCGCAAACTCGGCGGTGTTTTGACATTCGACTGTACAGAGAAACTCAATCCATGCGCTTGATTGGGGCCGTGATATGGATCCTGTCCGAGAATGACTACTTTAACTTCATGGTACGGTGTTAGCTCGAAGGCAGTCCACATATTTGTCATTTGTGGATAGATTTCATGCGTAGCGTATTCAGATTGTAAAAACTTGCGTAATGTTTGGTAATACGGCTTGCTAAACTCCTTCGCCAGTACTGTGTCCCAATCATTATGGAATTGTGGATTCATCTGTTTCACTCCTTGAATTCAATTTCTACTGTGTACCCCGCAAATGAAAACATATCTTGTAGCGTCTTCACTGCATTGCGTTCAGCTGACTGAAGCACCCCTTGCGCCGATGCTTCTTCTATAATTAATGCTTTTGCTTCATTCGCCAGTTCATATGCTTCTTGTATATCCGCTTTTCCGCGAAATAATCCTTTGATCGAGTACACTTCCACTTGATCGAAATATATTTCAGCTCCACCGAAAAACTGCGCTGTCGGAAGCATTAAGTGAATATGCTTACTGGACTCCTCTATTTTCATATCCTCTTCCTTCAGTCCCCCAAGATCAACCCCTGCTTTGACAGAGCCCGGAATGACAACTAATACATTTCGCTTTGTCCCCGGAAAATTCACCCCAATGCTTTGGCCGAACAGTTCATTGTCCGTCCTCTCCACAAGTACTTTCGTATACGCTTGTGCCGTTGTCAGTTCCTGCAGCTCTTGCACACGCTCGATGAACGCTCCTTTTTGCTCCGCGTATGTGGAACCGAGCTTCATTAGATGAAAACCGATAATCGGAAGGATAATAAGAGCAACTGCTAGTAATAAAATAACAAGAATATACGTTTTTTTCCAAGAAGACCATAACGTGAAAGCAAGGTGGAGAAGACCAGGTTTACGTTTACTCATACGTCACATCCTTTCTTTCTAGAAGTGCAGGGAGTGACACGTACTCTTTCTATCTGTACGTTCAACAGCCCATTAGGTTTCGCCTTCCCTTGTAAAAATACTCGACATCATTGATTTGTATTTCACCGATTTGTGATATAAAATAAATTACAAGAAAATTTGGCAAGTGAAGGGGACGTTTTGTAATGGAATTGAAGAAGACTTTAACGATTGCAGGATCTGATACGTCAGGCGGGGCTGGAATTCAAGCAGATTTAAAGACGTTTCAAGAGCATGGCACGTATGGCATGACTGCTATTACAGTCGTTGTTACGATGGATCCTGATAACAACTGGGCGCATAATGTGTATTCGTTGCCTATTGATGTAGTAAAAGCTCAAGTGAAAACGGCTTTGTCTACGGGAATTGATGCGATTAAAACGGGGATGCTAAGTACGGAAGAAATCATTCGTACTGCCGGTGAAGCTATCGATGAGTCTGGTTTAGATCATGTAGTCATCGACCCTGTCATGGTATGTAAAGGCGAAGATGAAGTGCTCAACCCCGGAAATACAGATGCGATGATTCGTTATTTAGTACCGAAAGCGGAAATCGTCACTCCAAATTTATTTGAAGCCGGTCAATTGGCAAGTATGAAAACACCAAAAACGATCGATGAAATGAAGCAAGCCGCGCAGAAAATCCATGCTCTCGGCTCTCGTAATGTAGTGATTAAAGGCGGGAAGCAACTGGATCACCCCGCTGCCGTGGATTTATTTTATGACGGCGAGACGTTCACTTTATTGGAAGCCGAAAAAGCAGATACACATTATAATCACGGTGCCGGCTGTACGTTTGCAGCCGCCATTACCGCAAATTTGGCGAATGGCATGCAGATTAAAGATGCTGTGGTGGAAGCGAAACAATTTGTCACCTCCGCCATTACCCACGGCTGGAAACTCAATGACTACGTGGGACCGGTCATGCATGGAGCAAAAAGTCAATTCGATACACCGCAAGTAAAGATAACAGAAGTGTAATTTCCGACCGTACGCAAGAAGCCAGGAATCTTTTTCTGGCTTTTTCCGCGAGCCATCCAATCGCATTCATACGGGACTTTCTATATACTACTATTATATGAGGAGGATGAATATGCAAACCGTTGAAGTGAATCATTTACAGGAGATACTGGACTCCTTTGCCAATAAAGATGTGTACATACATTTAGAAACGACGAATGGATCGTATGCTTCTCATTTTCAAGAAGGCTTTTTCAATGCGGGTGCGTTTATCCGCAACATTATCATTCGCTATGAACTTGGAAAAGTTACAGGTGACTCCCCTCATCGCATCGGACTAAAACTGCCTAGTGGCTGGATTTATGCGCAAGGTATTACGCATTACACATTGGACGAGCATCAGCGTCTGTTAATGGCGGGCCTTGGTCCAGACGGCAAACTTGCAGTCGCGCTGGAAATTAGCGAAACACCATTCGCTTACTAATGAAGGGAGCTTTTCATATGATACAAAAAGAACGACACGTATTGGTTGTTTACCCACATCCCGACGATGAATCTTTCGGTTTGGCGGGAACAATCTCAAAATATATTGAAATGGACGTCCCGGTTACTTACGCCTGTTTAACTCTTGGAGAAATGGGACGGAATCTAGGAAATCCGCCATTCGCCAATAGGGAAACGTTGCCACAAATACGCAAGCAGGAATTATTGGACGCTTGTGATGCAATGGGTTTAACAGATTTACGAATGATGGGCTTACGCGATAAAACGATCGAATTTGAAGATCCAGAAAAATTGATTCAACTAATGACAGATTTGATTGATGAACTAAACCCTTCTCTCGTCATTACGTTTCATCCAACACTTGCTGTACACCCTGACCACAATGCAACGGGTGCCGCAGTATTAGCAGCTGTTCAACGAATTCCTGCAGATGAACGGCCTGTCGTCTACGTAGTTGCGTTTGATAACAATACAGTGAATGTGCTTGGTAAACCACATGTCGTGCATAACGTGGCGGACATGGCAGATAAAAAGATTGCAGCACTGCGCGCACACGCTTCACAGACTATTTGGATGTTGCCTGACATGGAGAAACGCTGGGCCGCGAAAGATCAGGAGGCATTGGATTGGCTTCATTATGAGTCATTCTATATTCATTCATTTGATTGATTGAAAGTTCATAGGAAGGAAGAAGAAGTGCTGAGGCAATTGATGTTCTCAGCACTTTTTGTTGTGGGTTTGTGGTTGGTGTGGGCGCTGGGACTTAGACTATGAGCGGAAACTGGTGTTCTATGAGCGGTTCTCGACGTTCTATGAGCGCGCGGACACTCCTCAATTCATTGTTTTAATCAACGCATACAAATCTTGTAGCTTCTTTTCAAAGGCTTCGATATTTAGTGCGCGATCTAGTTGAACACGGACGTTGTGTTGGGATTTCATTGCGACTTGCATATGATTTCCAGCGGTAGTGATAGTTTTTTGGTATCTTTGGCGGATGTCGTCTATTTGCTGTTCGAGTAATTCATTTTCTGCGCAGAGGGGGACGATATCGACCAGTTCGTCGCGCGGGCTTTCGGCATCATAGGCGTGGGGTTTGGTTGCGTCAAATAATCCTATCGACAGTTCAGGAAAGAGCACTAAATCTATACTGGACGGATCCAAGCCACACCAGCCGTACAAGACATCGATCCCCCTGTTTTCTGCTTCTTTTCCGAGCGCGCGCATCATCGTGGACTTCCCTGTGCCTGGTAATCCTTTAATCAGCAATCTTCGCTTCAATCGCTTCGTAATAGAAGGAATGAAGTCGTGTGCGCTGCCGGCGGATAAGGAGCCGATGATTCTATGAGCTGTATTCGCTTGCTTGGCTAATTCGATTGTCCCGAAAATAGTCGCTTTAAGCTCTTCTGTCATCGCACTGTGCCTCTCCCAATCCATACGCTGAATATTTACTGCTTCCCACTCGTCATGAATAACTTTCGCTTTCGCTAATGCAACCATCGACTTTTCAAAACATACTTTTCCCACTTTTACTAACTGACTCACTTCGTCTGTTTGATCGAACAGTTGCTCCTGATGATACACGTCGTAAAAACAAAAGACTTGATGACGTCCTCCTACGTCCGTTGGTTCAAATGAAATGGGATGAGATGCCTGCAAAATAAATAAACTTAATTCTTTCACAAAGACTGCATCTGTCTTATCTACATATCCCGGATTCATGAAGCGATCTACGTTGTGTCCTTTTTTGACAAAGTATAAGGCCATATCGTTCAATACTTGAGATAACGCATGGGTGGGTAAGCACTTTAAAAAGATCACCTTCCTTGATCCTTCAAGTAATTCATCGTACTTATGCATAATTCCTTTTCCTGTATAAGCAGTTCCCATGTATTCCGTCATGTGTCCGTATATGCCAATCATCCTTTCTTTCATCATTGCATTCTATGTATGCACAAATAAAAAAAGCACAGCGGCTCCGCTTATGCTTGTTTGTATTTCAATAATGCTGTTTCATCTGGTTGGTTGGTGATTTTTAATAACACTTTCCGGCATTGCGGCAGAGCCACTTGGATTATTTGACCTGAACATACTACGATTAGTAATGTACCAATCCCAATTGGACCCCCGAGCAAAAATCCGATGAAGGCGACAATCGCTTCGATAGCTGTTCGAACTGCACGTAGACTCCACCCTAGCTTATCTACAAACAGTAACATTAAACTATCTCGAGGACCTGCGCCCAAATTTGGTGAAACGTAAACACCTACGCCATACCCCGCCACGATCACGCCGAGTACAAAATATATGATTTGTTCAGTGTACGAATGTGCATCCGGCAAAATCCAGTTGAAAAAGTCAATGAACAGACCGATCACCATCATATTCAGCCATGTCCCGCCTCTTGGCCACTGTCGCATGGCAATGGAAGTAACCGTTACAATGAGAAAGCCTGTAATAATACTCCACGATCCAATGGTCAGTCCTAACTTTTCGAACAAACCGACGTGAAGCACATCCCACGGGCTAATCCCAAGATCTTTCCCTTTAATTGTTAATGAAATGCCAAGCGACATAATCATCATTCCACCTACGAAGAAAATCCATCGCCAAGCTAATAAATTACGCATTTGCATTCTTCTTTCTTTCTAATGTTGTATGATCTATTGTAACAGAAAGTAGTGCGATTGTTTCGTCAATTTTTGATAAGATCTGCAAATTCTGCTTTCGTTATATATGCCAGATCTTTCGGCGCGACTTTCATCTGCAAGCCTATTTTACCTGCGCTCACTAGTAAATATTCAAGAACCTCTGCCTGTCGATCAATAAACGTCGGAAAGTCTTTTTTCATGCCGACCGGTGAACAGCCACCACGGACATAGCCCGTTTCTTTCGTCAGCTCTTTCATGGGTAGCATCTCAATTTTTTTGCATTGAGCAGCTTTGGCAGCCTTTTTCAAGTCTAGCTCTGCAGTTACAGGCAGGATGAAGACGAATCGCTCTGTTTTACCCGCCATAGCAACGAGTGTTTTATAAACATGTTCGGGAGATTCATTTGTTTTATGCGCGACGGATTGACCGTCATTATGCCCATCTTCTATATCATAGCTCCGCATCTCATGGGGGATTTTTTCGCTTTCTAGTATGCGAATAGCGTTTGTTTTTATAGACTTCTGTTTCTTCGCCATCCGTCCACTCCCCTCCTTTCTTTATGAATATTCATTTATTGTACAACAAAAAGCCCATTTCTTTAATAGAAACGGGCTGAACATAACGATAGTTGGAATGAACGATTTTACACACTGACGTTCATTTGCGGAAAATCTATTTGATACTGATTGTTTCTCGCCTCGTTCTGAACAGCGTAAGCGTTGAATGCTTCTTTATAGTGGGTTTGTATACGGTTTCCGTCTGTTGGTGTTAGACTCACACTGGATGACATAAGTTCACGGATTGCTTTAGCGCGATTATGTAGTGCCAGTTGGAGTTCAGCTTCCGTAATTTTAGCTGATGCTTTACTGCCTAATTGATAGTCCGCAGTAGTGGGCTCTGCTATGGAATAGGCCTCTCGTCGAACGTCTTTCCACAGATCTATCGTTTCTTCTAAGTTATTGCCCAGTGGAATGGCGATGTTGCGCACTTGTCCTGCATCGAGCTTTTGAAAATCCACTTTAGGCTGTGCGGCTTCTTTATGCGGTACTTCTCCACGCAATAAAGCCTCTAAATCCGCTTTAGTTTTTTGACTTTGTTCTAGAAATTCCGTCTGGCGGCCGTACGTTGATTCAGCATTTCTCCTTCGAATAGTTTCTACTCGCTGAAGCTGTTCGGCTGCGCTTGCGAATCCCATAACTGCATTCATCATACCCACCTCCATTGGATATTTTCTATACTATTTATTTTACGTAAAGCTTGGTAGCTAACCAATCCTTCTAAAGATCGTTTTGTTTAGCATCTTATATAACATCTTACCTAGTTTCTTTGTTTTTCATTCCAATTCCGTTCATATACGTGTACTATTACTACCCTATTTCTATATGTTTCAAACGTTTTAAAAAAACAAGCAGGAAGAGCTATCCCTCCATGCTTGTTTTATTCATTACTCTATCATTTTATCGATCTTCGGAGGGGCTTCACCAGGAATTTCTGGCTTTGCAAAAGGTGGATCTTCTAAAAATTTCGTTTCAACGATTTCTTTTTTTATCGCCATTTTGCCGTTCTTCTCTTCCAAACGGTCAATCGTCCGCTCAATTGTTTTATTTAACGTAGACAGTGCAACGATTGTATCGCCTGTTTGTGCTTGAAGTTCTTTCTCTGCTGTATAGAATTCCATTTCGCCATTCGCGCGTATGATATATAGCAATACCGATTTGTCATCGCGTTCACGTAAATATTGTGTATAACTGTACTGTTTTGTGAGCAGCGTTTTGCGGAATACATATCCTGCACTCACACGTTCATCTAACTCATGGATCGATACATTCGGTGTGAATAAAATTTGACCTGTTGACAAATTAAACTGCTGACCTTTCCCTCGCTTATGCGTCGACGTTTGGAACAGTAAATCCCGTCCTAAGTCCGGTGTAAAGTCTGCACACACATGAGAGTTGTAAGAATCCATTTTAGTCATCGCTGCTATATAACGGTAAGGAGTTAAATCTAGATGATACCCTGTATGCTCCGATAAAATATCCCCCATATACGTAGGAATTCCGAGCTTCCGTGCGTTCGACAGACCACCCCATGAATCATCCATAATTAATACTTTATGGCCTGCTTCAGTAATCGATTTAGCCAACTCTGCTACGAAGCGAGAACTCCCAATGAGTACAACACCCGATTCTTTTGGTGTCGCTAAATTTAATTTTTTTGCCAACCAGCCAATAGAGAATCCGTGCACGACTACAGTAGAAAATACGAGCGCAAACGTTAAAGCTGTCAGCAGTTCCGCATCTTTATAGCCCGTTTCCAATAAAATCGTCGCAAAGTATCCCGATACCGTCAAAGCTACGATTCCACGTGGAGCGATCCAGCCGATTAACGTCTTCTCTTTTACCGTCAAATCTGTTCCAATGGTGGAAACCCAAATAGACAATGGACGGACGATAAACAACATCGCCAGGACATACATCATAATTTTCGGGTTGACTATTTCAATCAATATATGCGGATCCAAAGAAGCCGTCAACATGACAAATATTCCAGAAATTAATAAGACCGAAATATTCTCTTTGAAGTGTCGGATATCTTGCAATGTAGTCAACGACATATTCGCCATCGTCATCCCCATCGCTGTCACAGCCAGTAAACCGGTCTCGTGCATAATTTCATCGGATAACACGAAGACGAACAATACAGAACCGAATAATATCGGTGCTTTCAAATATTCAGGGATTTTTCCTTTTTCAAAGGCATTGCCCAAAATTCGGCTCGTTCCCCATCCGAGTAAAACCGAGAATAAGGAGGCGCCGATGAACAGTGTCATCGCCTTCGCTGTTACTTCGTCATTAATAAATTTTATTACTTCAAATGCAAATACAGCGAGCAACGCGCCAAATGGATCGACAACGATTCCTTCCCACTTTAAAATAGCCGCCGCCCGGGGTTTCAATCGAGCTTGTCGCAATAACGGCAAAATAACCGTTGGACCGGTTACGATGAACAAACCTCCAATAATAAAGGCGACTTCCAATGAAAGTCCGGCAATAAAATGTGCTGCCAAGGAGCCCGCAATCCACGCAATGAACGCACCGATCGTCACAATTCGCGCTACCGGCCGGCCAAACCCTTTAATTTCTTTAAAATCAAGGTTCAAACTTCCTTCAAATAAAATAATAGCTACCGCAAATGTAATGATGGGTCCGTACAACTCCCCCATCGACTGCTGTGGATTAATCAAGCCGAAAATCGGACCGACTAATAAACCAGCAATGGCCATCACAACAATTGCAGGCATCCTCGTACGCCATGCCACCCATTGTGACCCTACCCCAATTAAGACAACTAACATCAAATCCATCACTAATGAATCAAACATGCGATCCCCTCCTTCCGCCGTGTACACTCGAATCTTCTATACTCGCTTCTCATTGTAATAAACTATTCCTCTTTTTCATAGGGTAAGAGGAACGAAGCAAGTACAGAAAGGGTGGTTCCAATCGAACAACAAGTCCAAAAAAAAATTATCATGTATCTTTCTATAACTGACAGCAAAGGAAATTATCCTTTACGACGCGCACTGCAACTAGCTCATTCATTGACAACAGAAGCAGAAATCATTTTTTTCCATAATTCCGAAACAGTTGCACCGACTGCCGATTTCACGTGCTACGAAATAGACGGCCCCTCTTCTCTTATCCAACTAGTTACACGTCTGCAGCCCGACGTATTACTTCGGGATACCGGCTCTACGCACAAAGAGGAAATGTCTAAGTTAACGGAACTTATACCTAGCATTTTACATTTTGATGATTTTGGAGATGGCGGCCGACAAGCAGACTGGGTCATTCAAACGTTGTATGCCGAAACACATGACCCCCTTCCCGATCATTACATCGCAGGTTTTGAGACGTTTATAGTGGATCCTGCATTGCAACCGTATCGCCGGGCAGGAATTCAGGATAAGCCATTCTCCCATACCCCACATCTCGTCATTTCGTTTGGCGATGAAGATCCGGGCAACTTAACATTTCGTGCACTGAGACATGTAAAGCAGTTGCAAATCCCTTTAACTGTTTCGGTGATTGTCGGTTCAAATTACGCGCATGATAAGAGCGAGCTCCAGCTGATGGCATTGAGTCGTAGAAATACAAAAATTTTGCATGCGCCCGACAATCGCTTAGCTCTTTTTGCAGAAGCAGATATGGTGTTATGCGATGCTGCTTATACACCTTATGAAATAGCGACGATCGGAGTTCCTTGTATAGTACTTGCCCAAAATGAATTCGAATCAAACTTAGGATTTCCTACTGAAAGGAACGGGTTCATTCATCTCGGTCTGGGACGTAAAGTTACACAGTCGAATTTATTGAATGCCATTATGGAGCCGCTGTTGCATGAAGCGAGGAAAGATCGCGCGGTGCGGCGTCAGTTGAAGTTACCGATGGGTGACGGCGGGGACAAGGTGTTGGAAGTCATTCGTTATTTGCTTGAATTTCCAAAACGTCAACCGGCAGGATATGTTACACTAAAAGAAAATCGCAGATAGGGGTTTTCTTGAATGAACAAGGATCAGTTGGAGCAGGAAATCTTGGAATTGAAGATGGATTATATTAATTTGCAGGGTGATATGGAGAAGTTGGAGTCTACGGGGCATCATAAGATGATTGAAAATGCTGAGCGTCGTTTGGCTAGGATGGAAGAGCGTTTGGCTGAGTTGAATAAGCAGCTGGCGGCTATGACTGAGTGATCTATGAAGCAACCTTCGTCTACGGACAGAGGTTGCTTTTTTCATGAGTCGAATTTGTGAAGGTAGGGGGTGTTGGGTCGTGACGCGACACTTTTTTCGGTTCTGGAGTTGGTGAGGGTTCTGCTTTCTGTAGCCGCTTCGGCGCGTGGGGGATGGCCTTTCGCTATGAGCCAGCTAGCTTAGCTGCTAGTTGTCTCATAGCTTCGGCTGACCCCGCAGTTGCTTCTTCGCTGGTAAGTACAGTGTTGGTTTCTTTACTTTGTGAAAGTAGTTTGTGTTTGAACGTGACACGATTTTGTTTCGGGTTCTAGATTTAGTGAGGGTTCTGCTTTCTGTAGCCGTTTCGGCGCGTGGGGGATTACCTTTCACTATGAGCCAGCTAGCTTAGACGCTAGTTGGCTCATAGCTTCGGCTGACCCCGCAGTTGCTTCTTCGCTAGTACGGACAGGTTATAAAGTGTGGTGACCATATTAAGTAAAAAGATAGTTATCGACTACAGTGAACTACAATTTATACCTATCCTCACTAAACGAAGGCGCCTCACAAGCGGTAGGCGGAGCGACGAGACGGAAAAGCGATCTTCTTTTCTGGCTCATCGCGGGAGCCATCCGCCAGCGCCGCAGTGAATTCAGTGAACTGATCACCTTCAAAATTCAAAAACGACACTAGGTAGTCTTACACTAGCCCAAATCTTTCACAAACTACAGTGAACTACGATTTATATCTATCCTCACTAAACGAAGGCGCCTCACAAGCGGTAGGCGAAGCAAAGAGACAGAGAGGCGATCTTCCGCTCTGGCTCTTTGCGGGAGCCATCCGCCAGCGCCGCAGTGACTACAATGAACCGATCGCCTTCAACATCAGAAACGACATCAGGTAGTCCTGCACTAGCCCAAATCTTTCACAAACTACAGTGAACTACAATTTAGTAACTATCCTCACTAAACGAAGGCGCCTCACAAGCGGTAGGCGAAGCAAAGAGACAGAGAGGCGATCTTCCGCTCTGGCTCTTTGCGGGAGCCATCCGCCAGCGCCGCAGTGACTACAATGAACCGATCGCCTTCAACATCAGAAACGACACTAGGTAGTCTTACACTAGCCCAAATCTTTCACAAACTACAGTGAACTACGATTTATACCTATCCTCACTAAACGAAGGCGCCTCACAAGCGGTAGGCGAAGTAAAGAGACAGAGAGGCGATCTTCCGCTCTGGCTCTTTACGGGAGCCATCCGCCAGCGCCGCAGTGACTACAATGAACCGATCACCTTCAACATTCTTCCACGAAAAAAGCCCACATTCAGTGAGCTTAGGCCATGACATATTCTTGTGTTGCTTCGTCCTGTACAAGTAATTCTTTCAAATACTTCTTCGCCCGGAACAAACGAGATTTCACTGTGCCGATCGACACACTCATCAAACTTGCAATTTCCACCAACGAATACTGATTCACGTAAAAATACTCGATCGTCTTCCGATAAATTCCGTCCAACTCACCAATCTTCTCCTGAACAAGCGACTGAATATCACTTTGTTCAATCAATTCCATAGGAGTTTTTGCATTACTGGGAACCAAATCTAAAATCGGAACGTCTAATGTATCAGGCTGATTCATCACGTATTGACTGTGACGAACGTTTTTACGGTAACGATCGCGGAACGTGTTCATACAAATCGTAGTAAGCCACGCTTTCATACGATTCACTTCACTCATTTCACCACTGTATCGAACAACTTTCACCCAAACGTCTTGCATCAAATCTTCAGCTTCTTCTTTATTTCGAGTCAATTTAAGACATAAATGATATAGATAACGACCATACTCTTCATATAATGCGTTCAAGTCAGAATTCATAATAGGTACCCTCCATTGATAACTGTTACCTTTATTATGCCCGACACGTCTATTACAAACTATCGCTTTCTCTTTCAGTAACCTTACATTTATGTAAGGTTACTTGACATGCTTTATGCTTCGATGGCTTCTGTCTGCTCCTGCTGTTTTGTAATCTTCAAACGCAAAATACGTGTTCTATCCATCTCTTCAATCTCAAATAACAACGAATTATATTTGAACCATTCACCTTCTTCGGGAATGTGCCCTACTTCTTGGAAAACAAATCCGCCAATGGTGTCATGATCAGTCGGTAATTCGATATCCAATAGTTCAATGACGTCTTCGATTTCAAGTCGTCCCTGACAAATTAAAAGATTTTCATCTTTCTCAAAAACCATCGACTCTTCAGCTACGTCTGTTTCATCCTCTATATCTTGACCGATCATTTCTTCAATAATATCCTCTTGCGTTACAATTCCCAATGTTCCGCCATATTCATCTAATACAATAGCCATATGCTTTTTTTGTGCCAGCATGCGCTTAAATACCAACTCCACACTCGCTGTCTGCACAACAAATAACGGCTGACGGTCTATCATTTCCGAAAACTTTTTTTCCGGATGCATCGACCATTCAATTAGCATTTTCGAATAAAAAATACCGACCACTTTGTCTATACTTTCCTCGTATACTGGGTAGCGTGTATAAAAATATTGTAGCACGACATCTCGCACATCTTCATATGTTGAGTCCATCGATAAAGAAATAATGTCCGTACGATGCGTTTCCATTACATCCATCACGTCTTTATCTCTGAAATCCAATACGCCTTTTAACCGAATGGATTCGTCTTGACCGAACGTCCCTTCAGTAGATGCAATATCTACCATTGACCGGACATCTTCTTTAGTCAACGTCGCTTCTGTCACCGCACCTTTTGAAATTAAGCGAACGAAGAAGTTCGTGAACAATGCCAAAATAGCGGTTAACGGAATAAGTAATTTAACAAGCACATTAATTGGTGGAGCCACGATGTAGGCTATCCGATCTGCAAATGTCGCTGCGATCGTTTTTGGTAAAACTTCACCAAATATAATTAAAATGACTGTTAAAATTCCTGTCAATAATCCAATGCTTAAC
Source organism: Sporosarcina sp. PTS2304 (assembly GCF_003351785.1). Taxonomy (GTDB): domain Bacteria; phylum Bacillota; class Bacilli; order Bacillales_A; family Planococcaceae; genus Sporosarcina. The sequence goes on along the minus strand of NZ_CP031230.1, from coordinate 3,287,403 downwards.
CCTTTATCAATCGCAATCATCGTTACAATTGTCGGCATTAAAATATTTGCGATATTGTTTCCGATTAAAATGGCCGTAATCATTCGATCCGGTTTCGAGATTAATTGGCGTAACTTAATCGATTTCGCGTCTCCTTGATCTGCGCGCAACTGAATTTTCATTCGATTGACGGCGGTTAAGGCTGTTTCACTTCCCGATAAAAAAAAGGACAAGAATAAACAAAGTCCCAGTGCAATAAACAATTGCGTCTCCCCCAGCGTTTCCAATGTATTTTTCATTACATTCACGTTTTCTGATTCAATTAGTATAACACAAATAATAGATAATCCGTTAACTTCAGTTGTCTCCTCAGCACAATATTAACAAAAGGATTCCCTTCTTCATAAGTGTCGAAACCTTATGATATCTAAGATTTCTGCTATACTGTGGAAAAGTAAAATTTCTAAAGAAAGAGGGATTTGTAGATGACTACATTACACGCATTGGATCAATACTTCGAAGAGAATAGAGAACGTCATTTGGATGAGCTGAAAGATTTTTTGGCCATTCCGAGTATCAGTGCACTTTCTGAACATCAGACAGACATGCAAAGAGCGGCGGATTGGTTAGCTACAATGTTTAAGAAAACAGGGCTGGAACATGTGTCTATAGATAAAACGGCGGGTCAACCGGTTGTGTACGCAGACTGGCTTCATGCGGAAAATCAACCGACCATTTTAATTTATGGACATTACGATGTACAACCAGTCGATCCCCTTCATCTATGGGAGACTCCACCGTTCGAAGCTTCCATTCGTGATAATAAATTATATGCGCGAGGAGCCAGCGATGATAAAGGGCAAGTGTTCATGCACATCAAAGCAATTGAAGCGTTAATGAACTTAGACGGCAAACTTCCGGTGAATGTTAAACTGATCATTGAAGGTGAAGAAGAAATCGGTAGCCCGAGTTTGGAAGAGTATATTCTTTCCAATCAAGAAAAACTTGCGGCTGATTTGATTGTCATATCGGATACGGGTATGTACGCACCTGGACAACCGGCGATTTGCTATGGTTTACGTGGTTTGGCAGGGGTACAAATTGATGTAAAAGGTCCAAAAGGTGATCTTCATTCGGGCTTGTATGGTGGCGGGGTACAAAATCCCATTCATGCATTGGTGGAGATTCTAGCTTCATTCCGCGATGAAGAAGGCACGATTGCGGTTGATGGTTTTTATGATGAAGTGAGAGACTTAACAGAAGAAGAGCGTTCGGCTTGGGCAGCTCTTGATTTTGACAAAGAAGCGGTGAAGCAAGAAGTCGGTGTTAAGGAACTCGCGGGAGAGCCTGGCTATACTTACACTGAACGTACGTGGGCTCGACCGACATTAGAGGTCAATGGCGTGTTTGGTGGGTTTTCAGGTGAAGGTATTAAGACTGTGTTGCCGTCAGAAGCAGGCGCCAAAATTACATGTCGCCTAGTCCCAGATCAAAACCCTGATGAGATCGTGGCCAAACTACGCGCACACATCGCCGCACACGAACCTGTCGGCTGCGAAGTGACTGTGACGGAATTTGATAAAGGAAAGCCTTACTTGACGCCGTACGACCATGAAGTGATTCAAGCTGCCGGACGAGCATACGAGCAAGTGTATGGTGTGCCTACTGTCTACACGCGAGGCGGTGGTTCCATTCCTATCGTCGCAGCTTTTGATGAAATTTTACATTTGCCGGTTGTATTGATGGGCTTCGGTTTAGACACTGAAAACTTCCATGCACCAAATGAACATTTTCATTTGGAAAACTTCGATAAAGGCTTGCGTGTAATCGGAAGTTATTATGGAGAAATTGAAAAACTCGGCATGTGAGTGGGAAGAATTTTTTCTATGAGCGGAGCGGTTTGGGCTATGAGCGCGGCGGCTGTTCTATGAGCGCGGTGACCTGTTCTATGAGCGGAGCGGCTTGTTCTATGAGCGGAGCGACCTGTTCTATGAGCGCAGTGACCTGTTCTATGAGCGGAGCGACCTGTTCTATGAGCGCGGTGACCTGTTCTATGAGCGGAGCGACTTGTTCTATGAGCGGAGCGACTTGTTCTATGAGCGGAGCGACTTGTTCTATGAGCGGAGCGACTTGTTCTATGAGCGGAGCGGCTTGTTCTATGAGCGGAGCGACCTGTTCTATGAGCGGAGCGACCTGTTCTATGAGCGGAGCGACACATTCTATGAGCGCATAGTTTCATCCTACAATAACAACCAAAAAAACAGGCTATTCCACATCACGTGGAATAGCCTGTTTTTCATTCTTCTTCGCTTGCTCCGAAATACGTAATGATTTCTTCGTTTGTTTTACGTGGAGCGGCTTTAGGCAATGTATCGAAATAGCCGAATTGCAACATGCTGATGATGCGTTCGCCAGGTTGTACTTCTAAACGTTCGCGGAATTTTGGATTGTCTAGGAAAGGCGGAGTTTTCCAGCATGTGCCTACTCCTCTATCCCATGCGAGTAATTGAATATTTTGGATTAGCATACTGGCCGCTGCGTAATCTTCTAAACGCTCTTTTTGGCGTGCATCTTCAGGTACGATGATGAAAATAGCTGCACTAGCAGATGTGAACTTTTTCATTTGCTTGTCTAGATCTTCATCGGAAAGTTGCTTCCAGTTTGCTACTCCGAATTCCTTCAATACTTCGAGAAGTTGCTCATATTGCTCATCTGCAGCTACGATCATGCGCCAAGGATTGCGGTTTCCGTGGTTTGGCGCCCATACAGCATCTTCTATAATCTCTGGTATGATTTCAGGTTCGATCGGTTGACCATTAAAGTTTTTTATCGAGCGCCGTGTGACGATGGCCTCTCTTACCGATAATGCTTGTTGATTCACACTCAACCTTCTCCTTTGCGTCTGTACTATATTTGGTTCTAAGTATACCCTAACTTGATGGGTAGTTGCTAGAGGTGATACGAAAACACTTCGAACGGCTAGGTTCGCATTAGGAGAAATAGTCGTTTATTTTAAAGAATATATACGTCGCACTAGGTGAATAGGCATAGGAATCCTTGTAATCCCATGTCCTTTGGTACGCATTATAAGTATGGGCATTAACTAAAGGCATGTTGCCGTCTTTTGCTGTAACGATCGTTGTATGATCAAAACGGCCATCTCCTTGAAAATCGTAGGCGATGACATCACCGATTTGTAATTCTTCCGGTGAACCGACTTGTGTGGCTGTCAGTCCTTTTGTCGACGTAGCCAAATACCAACGCAATGAATGAGCGACTGTAAAGCTGAAGCTCCACGTCCCTTTTCGCAACCACCACCCCTTTTCTCGATTAGGAAAGCCATGCATTGGTGCACCGCCCGCTAATAAGCACTGTGAAACATAGTTCGTACAATCATCGTCTACTATAGGAAATGCCGGATTTCTACCATTCCACCACTTATTTGCATAACGTACGGCTGCTTGTCGATCGTACAAAAAAATCCCCCCTTGCCAAACTATATGATGAAACAAGAGGCTGAATTAGTACTTTTCATGAATTATCCGACTGAAGCATGTCACACATTGGTTTTATGAATACAATATAAAGGGTATATTAATATAAAGTTGGCAGTAAAAAGCGGTAACTGCTGTAAGAACTTCAGCAGTTACCGCACGTATTGTTATGGAGCATAGGGGGCTCGAACCCCTGACCTTCGCACTGCCAGCGCGACGCTCTCCCAGCTGAGCTAATGCCCCGTACTTCTGATACAATATAGAGTATATCAACTGTTTAAACAAAAGACAATAGGCAAGAAAGGCGGTGTGACAGATGCAGCATGAAGAAAAACAATTACATGAAACGGTACCGCTATGTGATGCTAAGGGGCTTCTAAATCCTGAATCCATCGGTTTTTCACATAATCCACTAGTCGTCAGCAATTTAAAAGGACAGTTTATGAAAAAGAAACGTTGGAACCATTGGTGCATCTATGGAGAAGATTTATTATTTTCTGCAACCATCGTTCATTTGGATTATAAAGCTATTTGTCTTATTTACATATTGAATTATGAAACGCAGCGATTTTATGAAAAGTATGTGTCGATTCCTTTAGGGAGACGCGTTCACATGCCCCACGAGCCGCTGGAAAGTGTTAAATTCATTCATGACGAGATCACTCTTCAGATTATTTATATGCAAGGAGAAACTCATTTAACTGTAACTATCCCCGACTTTGATAATGAAAGGCTACATGCCGATTTACACATCATTCATCCTGAGAAAGATGAATCTCTTAATGTAGTCGTGCCAAGGAGCAGGGAATCCTTCCACTATACATCGAAACACACTATTTTGCCTACAGGGGGCTTTGTTATTGTCGGTGATCGTCGATATGATTTTAATCCATATTATAGCTTTGCCGTATATGATTTCGGACGTGGTGTTTGGACTAAAATGGCGAAATGGGAATGGGCGATGGCATCGCAGCGGACGAGCGGCAAACGAGTGGGGTTGAACTTAGGGGGAAGCTGGACAGACGGCACAGGTCTGACCGAAAATGCAGTATTTGTGGAAGGAACGATGTATAAATTTCATGAAGACGTCTTGTTTACGCATTCTACCGACGATTTGCTGAGTTCATGGAGTGTGAATACAAAGTTTTCTGATGATATTTCATTAGTATTCAAACCTTTTTTCCAAAATCAAACGCTAGAGCATTACTTCATGCGTAAAATGTATGTGAATCAAATCGTCGGCTATTATCATGGGAAAATCCGATTGCCGAATGGTCAAATATTACCGATTCGACAAATGCTGGGATCCATTTTAGAGCGCAGATATTTATAATTATATACAACTACAGACTGTTTTACTGATGCGTAGGTGGTTTAGTGCATGGTTTTTTAGGTGATAATATAAGTACTACGCATAATAGAAAGGATGTAGCATATGTCATTTTATAAGATGTTATCAATTATCGGCGTTTCTTCACTGTTAGTCATTGGCGGCTGTTCCCAAAAAGAGGATCCACCAGATAATAACGAAGCTACGGGAATTCAAGATGAACAAGACGGTAGCACTATTAATACTGGGGATGGCTATGGATTCACTGATTTTGATTTGACGATCAAAAAAGATGGAAAGAAAATCGAAGTAGATTACGAAGATGTAAAACCGGATGATGCGGAATATGTAAATGAGTTCCAGGAAGTAGATAAAAAAGGGAATGAAGCGATCGACAGCATGCACCCTATGTTTTTGGAAGTTTTGTTAGATAGCGATACGACTCAAGAACAAGCAATTGACAAAATTCTTCAATGGTATGGCTTGGATGATTACGATGAGTTCGATCTGGACGTTATATTTACAGATGATCAAACGTTAACGATTGATGAGAAAAAGTAATGCTTACGAAAGAAATGCATGAAGAGTGAATTCTTCATGCATTTTTTAGTGTGTGTAGTAAGCTTCTTGATTATCTAAAGAAAGGAATTGATATTTGAAAATGAGGTGTTTTTTACAAAGATTTGTAGAGGTTGGTGTTCGTGCAGAAAATAAGTGTGCGTGTGAGGATTCTCCCTGCAGAACCGGACGCTTTCCTGAGGGGACGCGGCGGACTCGCCAAAAGTGCGCAGCAAGAAGGAGCACATCTTTGCACTGACAGGCGTAACTCGCAGCGCTTGAGAGTTCGCCGCGTATCGTCTGGAAGCGCAAGCCGCAAGACACTTCAAGTCCGCCACACTCCATCCATTCGCCATAGTGAAACTCGCTTTTAAATAAATGAATTATACATAATATAGTTAATCAACAGGCTTGTTTGTATAAATCAATTATTCAATCTTATTTAGCATTTCATAAAAAAGACCTTTCTTTTGGAATAGTTCATCGTGATTACCTGACTCCACCACTTCCCCATCAGCGAGGACGAAAATTTTATCTGCTTTTCTTATCGTATTCAACCGATGCGCGATGACGAAGCTCGTTCTTCCTTCCATTAGCCGATCAAGTGCCTCCTGAATCGCAAGCTCAGTGACGGTGTCGATACTGCTAGTCGCTTCGTCGAGCAACAGCAGGGTCGGATCCGCTACGAGCGCGCGGGCGATGGAAAGCAATTGTTTTTGGCCTTGCGAAATTTCTTCTCCTCCTGCTGTCAAAACCGTATCGTAGCCACTCGATAACTTCTTTATAAAAGTGTCGGCATTCGCTTTTTTCGCCGCAGCCTCGACCTCTTCATCGGTTGCGTCTAGACGACCATACCGGATATTCTCTCGGACAGTCGCTTCAAATAAGAAAGGATCTTGCAATACAAATGCCATTTGACTACGAACCGTTTGACGCGGCAATTCTTCAATCGCTATACCGTCCAATACAATTTGTCCGCTGTCCACTTCATAAAACCGGGATAGCAATTGCATAATCGTTGTCTTCCCCGCTCCTGTCGCTCCTACGAAAGCAGCTGTTTCACCTGGTTTCACATGAAAACTTATAGCACGGATCGTCGGTTCCCCGTCGTACCCGAATGATACATTTCGAAACACGACATCTCCTAGCAACCGACGAGACTGAGCTTTTGCTTCATCTTTTTCTATAGGTTCGTCCATAATCGCAAAGACACGTTCCGCACCTGCGATAGCGGATAGGACCGTGTTAAATTGATTCGCCAAATCATTAAGAGGCCGCGTGAATTGTCTAGCATACTCACTGAATATGACAATCGTTCCGACCGTCACAGCGCTCGCACCTGAAATCGCCAGCAGACCACCTATACCTGCGACAATCGCGAATGCTAAGTTATTTAATGTATTCATCACTTTCGGAATAAATCCTGAATACGTTTGTGCCCAAAAGCCGGTATGACGCAACCTTTCACTCTTCTCTGCAAACTCTTCTACTACAGTTTGTTCCTGGGAAAATGCTTTTACGACACGCTGCCCTGAGACAGTTTCCTCAATCATGCCATTTAATTGACCGATGGCACGTTGCTGTTCTTTAAACAGAATCCCAGTCCGCCGCGTAATCCAGCGCATCGCCATGAACATTAACGGCACAATACTCATCGTGATCAATGTTAATAATGGACTTAAATACAGCATAATCGTGACGGTTCCCGCCAATGTCAGCACACTGGAAAACACTTGAATCAACGAAGAATTCAACGTTTGACTGACGTTTTCGATGTCATTCGTTACACGACTCATTAATTCACCATGTTGTCGCTTATCAAAAAAACGGATAGGCAGCTTTTGTAAATGTCCAAACAGTTGCGTCCGTAAACGGTAAATCGTCTGCTGCGCAATCCCTACCATCCAGTAGTTCTGAAAATAAGTTGCCAGTGAAAAACCTGCGTACACAGCAAGAAGCCACATAATTTGTGTACTCAGTCCATCTGCTTTTTTCGGAATCATATAGTGGTCAATAATATTTCCAATTAATAAAGGACCGAGTAATGCGAGAGCTGAACTTGCAAATACTAGAAAAAACACTATGACCAGTAAGCCGCGTTGCTGATCAATCAGCCGCCATAAACGCAACAGGACTGACTGCCATTGACTCGCTTTTTGGACTTTTTTTCTATTCACTTTACGTAGATCTTCTTTTTTAATAATGGGGTCATAACCAAATGGCTTATTGAAACGAGTCATATCTTCACCTCTTCCCATTGTTGCGAATCGGCTATTTCCCGATAGAAGGAAGACGTTTTCAGCAGATCTTCATGCGTTCCGTAACCGACCATTTCCCCATCGTCCAACAGGAGAATCGCATCTGCAATTTGAGCCGTTTGAATCTTTTGCGTGACGATCAACATCGTCGTTTCTTCATCTGCAAGTGCACTCCATAGCGCCTGTTCCGTCTTTACATCAAGCGCACTCGTACTATCATCTAATAATAAAATGGCTGGTTTTCGCAATAAGGCGCGTGCAATTGACAGGCGCTGTTTTTGACCGCCAGATAAATTGACACCTTTTTGGCCGACACGTGTAGCGTACCCTTCATTGAAATGCATAATGGACGAATGAATCTGTGCTTTTTCAGCAGCGCGTTCAATCTCCTTCATGCTCGCTCCTTGTTTGCCCCAGGCTAGATTTTCAGCAATGGTTCCTGTGAAAAGCATGGATTGTTGCGGCACATAGCCAATCATTTTCCGCAATCTATCCAATGACCAGTCGTCCACTTTTTTATTATCAATGAGGACATTCCCTTCCGTCGCATCGAACATCCTCGGAAGTAGCTGTAGCATCGTAGACTTCCCGGATCCCGTAGCCCCCATAATAACAAGCTTTTCTCCAGCCTTCACTGTAAACGACAAGTCTTTCACTACATAATCTGTCGTCCTTGGATACTTGAATGACACGTCGTCAAAACGAACAGAAGCAGCACCGTCCGGAACGACTTCTTCTGTTTCAAGCTTCTCTAATTCATCGTCTGCGCGCAAAATTTCTCCCATCCGTTCAGAAGATGCCTGCGCTCGAGAAAAAATGACGATCAGAAAGGAAAACATGGAAAATGCACTCGTCATTCGCATCGCATAGTTGACGATCGCTACGACATCTCCTACCGGCATCGCGCTAGTTCTTACTTCTTTAGCGCCGAACCATAACACCGCCATAAAGCTTGCGTTCATAATAAATAACAGCACAGGTAAAATGAGTTCCATTAGACGCATCGCATGGACACTATCTGTTTTTAGTGCTTGTGCTACTTTTGAAAATCGGCTCGTTTCAAAAGCTCCGCGCAAATAAGCTTTAATCAGACGGACAGCCTGCAAGTTTTCCTGTACGAGCCGGTTGACTGAGTCTAAGCGGCTTTGGACGATTCCGAACAACCGAACCCCCTTACGTGCCATTACAAAAAGAAATATAACTAAAAACGGAGCACCCGCCAATAGGAAAACAGCTATCTCCGGATTTACTACGAAAGCCATTACTAAACTCCCCAACACGAGCAAAGGAGCTCTCGCCATAATACGCAATCCCATGAAAAGCGCGTTTTGTACAAGCGTCACATCACTCGTCAAACGCGTGATCAAACTGGAAGTCGGGAATTTCAAGAACGCTGTGAGTGTGAATTCCTGCACCCTAGTAAACAACGCCTGGCGCAGATCAAAGCCGAAACTTTGAGCCGCATGTGCAGCAAAATAGGAATTGACCACACCTGAAAACAGGGCGACGAAAGCCAGTCCCATCATGACCAGCCCCCATAGACCGACCATACGCAGGTCTTCTTTCATAATCCCTTCATCTATAATTTTACCGATCAGCAATGGCTGGATCAGTTCGACTGATAATTCCAGCAACATTAACAAAATGGCAATGAACATAGGCCATTTATATGGTAATGCGTAACGGAAGACCGTTTTCATTTTACTCACCTCTATTTTGCTGTCGATCATTTTTCACTGCTACACATCATACGGTTCATATTGTTGGATCGGGTCGGGCGGTGCGACGGTTTTCTTCTTTCTATTGCCTCCGATTGATAGCCACACGACTCCGAGCAACATGATGATTGCTCCGCTAATTTGCCAAATCCCCATCATTTGTCCAAGCCACACGACAGAAACGACCATCGCGGTTAACGGTTCAAAGCTCGACAACACACTCGTCTCCACGGGTGAAATATACGTCATACTTTGCAGGAACAATATGAAAGCGAGCGTCCCCATAATAATGACTAGAAGCAACATACCCATTGCTGGTCCATTGAGTAATACTGCCAAATTCATGAAAAACATCGGCAAATTAATTATGAACAACGTCACCCCGCCGATGAACATTCCCCATCCAACGACTAATAGCACACCCCACTCCGCCATTAACACGACGGGGTATAATGTATAAAATGTAAAAGCGAATCCTACGACTATCCCCCACACAATAGCGGTAGTGTTCAAAGAAATACTGGAAAATGAACCGTTCGTCAATAATAAAATCAAACCGAACAGTGCGACAATCATCCCGATCACTTGTCCGCCCGGCGGAAAGGTTCTTTGAGTTATGGACAATAAAATAATAATATATACAGGGGCGACGAATTGGAAAAGAGTAGCTACTACAGCGTCGCTATGCGCAATAGTCTGAACGAATCCAAACTGTACACCTAGCATACCGACTACTCCAAATGCGATCATTTTACGCAACCATAATTTTTGTCTCATCGGACGTCCCACTTGTATGCCTTTTGTCTTTAATAATAATAGAACGGCTGCACCCGCAATCGTCAGACGTAAGATTAACATCATCGATACAGACATTTCACTATGCAGTAAAATCCACTCCATCATAGGTCCTGTTGCCCCCCATAACATAGAGCCTACAACAATCATCATTATTCCTTTCAGACGCAACATGGTCCATCACCCCTAACTAAATTGCTAACTTATTTTCATATAGTATAAAATTCACACTTATGATATAGACACAATCCTATTTTCCCTTATAATAGTTATATAGTAGAACATGAAAGGAGCATTCTCTAATGAACACTCTCGATCTGCCTGTAACTAAAGAACATACTTCATTAGTCAATAGTCTCGATAAATTTCAATTAGTCATCCACACAGATGGTGAAGGACTAATAACCTATGCCAATCAAAATTATTTAGCAGTCAGTCATTGGACTCCGAAACGAATCATCGGCAAATCCATTTGGCAAATGTTTTCGGATCGATCAGAAAACCAAGAAGTCATCAACACCATTTGGGATCGTTTATTAATAGGCAAGTCTTGGTCAGGAAAAGTAGAAAAGATGTCTCGCGACGGTCATCCATTTTTCGTAAATATGTTGGCTGTGCCTACCACTTCCGATAATGGGGAATTGGAATCCGCACTTTTCTTGGAACTAGATATTACAGAAGATATCCGATTGCAAGAAAAGTTAGGTGAAATTGCTTTTATTGATGTGGAAACAGGGTTAATGAGTCGCCACAAGTTAGAACAAGTAGTCTATGAATCGATAGAAAAGGGACTTCATTTTTCATTTGTTTATTTGACAATCGATCATTATTATACGATGAAAGAACTACAATCTGCGGAATCGGAGACACAATTGATTCAGGAATTCACTAATCGACTTAAACGTTATTTCCAAGACAGTCCGATTGCGCGCATTGATACGAATAGTTTCGTTGTGCTGACTGCTTTTGGAGACTGGTATATTCAAGGGTTCTATGATTTTCTAAAGCAACAACCCATTTACTTGAGTCATAATGCCCAAACGCTTTCGATCAGTGGAGGGATTGTACGTTTTCCAGAAGACCAACAAACGTATGTGCAATTATATCAAGTCGCTCTCGCAGCAGCTGATGAAGTTGTTAGCTCAGGTGGCGGCCGGATCGCTTCCCTTTCAGCCGCATCTCATAAAACATTGAATCGCCGTCTCGAAATTGACCGAAAAATGTTGACTGCGCTGGATCGAAATTCACTGCATGTTGCCTATCAACCCCAACTGGATATCGCAAGCAACAGCATCAATTGCTACGAAGCGTTAGTCCGCTGGGAAGATGACGAACTGGGCGTCATTAGTCCAGATGAATTGATCCCCATCGCAGAAGAAAATGGATTAATTGAAGAAGTCGGCGCCTACGTAGCAGAAGAAGCTATGACTTTTGCAACGAAATGGCACCGTTGTGGTTCGGATATGAGTGTTTCCATTAACTCCTCTGTACGGGAGTCGTTGAATCCGCAATGGAAAGACCGTCTAATCTCCATCTTAAACGATACAGGCTGTCCGGCAAACAAAGTGTACTTGGAGTTCACAGAAAAGTTCGCACTCAAGGCGGAGGAAGAGCAATCTGTCCTCTCTCAAATGTCTGAACTTCAAAAACTTGGCATGCAATTTACATTAGACGACTTCGGTTCCGGCTATGCATCGTTGCGCTATTTGCAGCACTTACCTGTTACCAGCATCAAGATTGACCGCATCTTTACAGACGTGTTGCTGACTAATCCTAAAACACAAAAGCTAGTAGAAGGCATTATCCAACTTTCTAAGAAAATGAACTTGTACACGGTCGCAGAAGGCGTCGTCAATGAAGATCAATTTAATTTATTGAAAGAAATGGGGATTGACGCCGTCCAAGGTCACTACATCGGCATGCCCCTACCCGCAGATCAGATCGATATTCATTAAAACTAGCCCACTCAAATTAGATGGAGCTCCTTTCAGATAGAAAGGGCTCCATTTTTTCGTTCCTATAGGTAATCGGACTACACTTGCCCGTTTCTTACAGCTTACTGTACGGGAGGTGGAAATACAATATTTTTATGTTGGTGGGGATTCTATGAGTGGATGTGACTCTTCTATGAGCGCGGGCGCGAGGGCTATGAGCGGATGTGACTCTTCTATGAGCGCGGGCGCGAGGGCTATGAGCGGTAGCGATACTTCTATGAGCGCGGGCATCCATCACAAGGACGGATGCTCCACGCTAGTAGGTAATTTATTTCTTCAATGTACTCCGTTCGACAAACCCATTCAGGTCATAGCTTTTTATTTCTCCTGCTGCGACGGTGAAGAGGGTGTCGCGGCTGTAGAGCAGACGCTGGACTTCGGTTTCCCAGTCCATGTAATCGTGGGAGATTGCATGGGTCAGATCAGCAACTTGGCGGATGCCAGTCGTGGTAATCTCATAGATCATAGCTCCAGAGGCTTCCATTGTGAGCATGTCGTCACCTTTGACTTGCTGGTAGACAGTGATTGGAAAGCCGTAGAGACTTTTTGCAGGATGCGTGAATAATGCATGGTGATCGTGTTGGATCGATGAATAAGTACCTGAGCCACCGATGATTTCAAATGCCTGTTCTTTCGGATTCGCAAAGTCCGTCACGTCAAATAATGAAATTTTCATGCCGCGCGTTTGAATGATCGGTTCCCCGCCCTGTGGATTTTTCCTCGCGACAGTCTCATAACCAAAACCGATGAGATGGCTTTCATCGAGCGGATGTAAATAGTTGCTGAATCCAGGAATTTTTAATTCTCCTAACACAGTTGGGTTGCTTGGATCACTGACGTCCATCACAAACAATGGATCCGTCTCGCGGAATGTCACCATATATGCTTTGTCTCCCATGAAGCGTGCGGAATAAATTCGTTCTTTGACTGCTAAGTTTTCGACTGAGCCGACTAGTTTCATTTGACGATCTAAAATGAATAAATGATTTTTTGCGATGTTCTTTTCATCCCATAGATTGCCTTCTGTTGTGACCACCCGGAAATATCCGTCATGCTCATCCATGGAAAATTGGTTTAAAATCGTTCCTTTTAGTTTGGCTGCCTGCTGGAAGTGGATCGTTGTCCCGTCCATGGAAAACTTGAACACTTCGCTCGTGCCTGCCATGTAATTTCTTGCTTCTTGATAGGCTGTAGCAGTTAAGTAAATATGTTCTTTTGACATATATAATTGTTCACCACTGCCTAAATACGCTTTCGTCTGTACACTTCCTTCGTCTTGCGAATGAATATCTAGTGCCGTAATAATAGAATAAGAAGGTTCCATTGCGCCTGGTAAGATCGAGATTTGGTCTAATTCCATTCGTGTCGGCGTCTGATTTATTGTGGAATCGAACACGTTTGGAATATATTCGTCTCCTTTTGGCGAGTCATTTGACCAGTACTTCGGTTGGTGGGTCGTAATCATATAGACGAACTGATTGATTTTTCGTGTTCCGACGATATATCCTTCCACTCCTGCTTCCCGTAATAAGATCGGCTTTGTTTTGTCTGTCACATCATAGACACGGATCGCCGATAGTTCCGGCATTGGCATCATGCGGTTTGATACCATCGTATCGGGTGACTGGGACTGTGCAGAGCCGATGACGACTAGCAACTCATCGTCTATATACAACTCTCTCGGATAAAATTGACCATCAAACTTGATGACGCTAGCTTTTTGTAGATGTGTGGAGCTGCGGATATCTGTGATGACTAGTTCTTCGTAATTGGTAATATCATAAATATACTTGCCATCCGTCACGGCACTGTCCGCTTCATCGACTCCTTCGACTTGCTGATTCGTTTCGGAATAACTAGTGCTTCCTTCAGCTGATGCTTTGTCTTCAGAGACAGACTCGTTCGTAGTTTCACTTCTGTTAAACAACGACTCCCGTTTCTTCGTCTGTGCAAAAAATGTTTCAATTTCTTTGAGGGAAGCGACCGGCTTTACGGATTCTATCACTTGGAATGAAACTGCAGATTTTGTTGCGCGTTTCCACCCGCCGAAACTATTTGTCGGCACGTGCAATCGATACGTTCCTGGTGGCAGCTCTTCTATCGTGACAGATTTTTGATCTGAACCGTATGAGACGTTTGCAGACACTTTTTTCTTTTGTTCGTCCGTAACGTAGAACTTGGCGATGTCTACTGTACTTGCTGCTGAAAAGTGGACAGTGTGCGGTTGACCTGCAAGTATAGTATTTGCAGATGTAATCCCCACTTTTGGCCAAAGTAGAAAGCTCGCCAGCCCGATGACAGCTACAATCGCGACGAGTAGAATGGCAGTGCGTCTCTTCATGTGAATCATCCTCTCCTTTTGTGATGTTATAGGAGTAGACTGATCTTTCCTTATTTAGTTACAATCGGAAGAGGAAAATAATTCGTTGTACGCTGGAAGTTTGCAATAGGTCGGAAAGCCATTATACTTATACTTCATATACACGATGAAAGAGGGTTTCAGATGGAAGAAAAGCGTTATGAATACTTAGCAGACAACCCGAATGTTAAAGTGCTGCCGATCATGTTGACACTTATTATTGGCGCATTTTTTGCTATTTTAAATGAAACATTACTCAATATCGCACTCGTTACATTAATGGATGAATTTGCGATCTCCCTGCCTGCTGTGCAATGGATGGCGACGGGTTTCATGCTCGTCATGGCGGTTGTCATTCCTGTGTCGGCTTTACTGCTTCAGTGGTTTACGACGCGTCAATTGTTTATCGGGACGATGACGGTATTTACTATCGGAACGATCGTCGCTGCCAGTGCTCCTTCGTTTGCGGTTTTATTGACGGGACGTTTGATTCAAGCAGTTGGAACAGGCTTGCTTATGCCGATCATTTTCAATGTCTTCTTACTCATTTATCCTCCTCACCGGCGTGGAAAAATTATGGGGTTGATCGGACTGGTGATCATGTTTGCTCCTGCTATCGGTCCGACATTGTCCGGGATTATCGTTGAATATTTAGGATGGCGTTATTTGTTCATCCTTGTCATTCCATTCGCTTTATTCTCTATCGCTTTCGGTACTAAATACTTAGTCAATGTGTCGGAACTTACGAAGCCGAAAATCGATTATGTATCATTGATCTTCTCGACTATTGGTTTTGGGTCGCTCGTCTATGGATTCAGTTCGGTCGGGGAAAGTGCCAACGGGTTCGCCAATCCAGTAGTTTTGCTGTTCATCGGTGCAGGAGTGATTGGTATTATTCTTTTTGCCAGAAGACAAGTCAAGCTAACAGATCCCGTCATGGATTTACGCGTATTCCGCTACCCGATGTTTACGCATGCTGTTCTTATGTTTGTAATTATCATTATGGCGATGTTTGCGTCTGAAATTATTTTGCCAGTTTATATGCAAGGCCCTCTCGCACTTACCGCCGCAACTGCTGGATTGGTATTATTGCCGGGAAGTATTTTAAACGGTATTATGTCGCCATTCATGGGGCATTTATTTGATAAATTCGGGCCTCGTGTGCTGATGATCCCATCTAGTATCGTATTAAGTGCCACGATGTTTATGATGAGTCGTTTAACGATGGAGACGCCTGTTTGGGTCGTAGTTTGTAGCTATATTTTACTCATGTTGACGGTGTCTGCTATTATGATGCCAGCTGAAACGAATGGATTAAATCAATTGCCGAAACGATTGTATCCCCACGGAACAGCCGTTATGTCAACGTTGCAACCTGTCGCCGGGGCCATTGGTGTGTCCGTGTTCATCAGCATTATGAACGCCAGACAATTGCACTTCCTAGAAAGCTCTGCGACACCGACGGATCCTGCAACAGCGAATTTGGCATTGGTTGCCGGAGTGGAACTTGTGTATTTCATTGCTTTTGCGATGTCGATTGTCGCTGTTTTCTTAGCATTCCGCGTCTATCGGGCAACACCACTGGATGATGATTCCATTAAAACAAGCGCAGTTGAGAAGTGATTCTCAGCTACGCTTGTTTTTATCTATAGTGAATTCTATTTGTGCTTCTATCATATATTCGACTTCTTTTTCACCTGCTAACGTGAATTTGACCGCTCCATTGACTATATAATGTCCGCTCGGATAATCTTGTCGCATCACTCGTTTCATAAAATTTTTATATTCTTCTTTAGAATGCTCAGAATAGCTTCCTCCACCAGTAGTCGTCTGCCGTAACGGTACCCCTTGCTCAAGAAACGTACGCACGAATGGCATAGTCACGCCATATTCTATTTCATAGTTTCTCGTTGTTTCAGTCATAGGAAAGAAAAAGGGTGAACTGCCATGATTGATTTCTACTTCTTTTTCAGCCCCTATATATTCTAATTCTGCATAAATATTCACAGGCTCCCCTTCAGTATAATGATCTTTTTCACTGACGAGACGATAGATGAAATCACCTTCATTTACTTCTGTTCGTGCAGTTAATTCTTGCTGATCTTCTACTGAAGAGTTTGAAGCTGTATTCATACCTGTCTCATGTTTTTGATCTGATAATAGCGGCAGTAACAATACAAGAAATAGGACGACTGCAGCAACGGCTATAGACCAGGCGGTGTATTTCCGCTTAACGGGTTGTCGATTGGGACGATTGACCGCTTTATATATTCGGTCTTTTTCTCGTTCGGACAATGTTATCCCCTCCACTTTCCTTTTCATCTCTTGTGCCAGTTTCTTTTCGAATTCATCCATTCCAGTCACTCCTTTCCAATTTATCTTTTAAAAGATTCCTTCCTCTTAACAATCTTGATTTCACCGTATTATGTTTGATCGCCAGCACTTCACTAATTTCTATCATCGTCAACTCCTCATAATAATAAAGAATGAGCACTTCTTTGTATTTGGACGGCAGCTTTGCAAGTACGAGCAACATCTCATCGGCTGTCTCTTTTTGTATGTATATGTTTTCTGTAAGGTCCAAGTCTTGTCTATCAGGTATCTCTTGTCGATAGAATATATTTCTAACACTCCAACGTTTTGTAAAGTCTTTGCATTGATTAATCGTCATGCGGATCAGCCATGTTTTATAGCTTGATTCATGACGGAAATGATCGAGTTGGGTATAACATTTGATCAGCACCTCCTGCACGATATCTTCACTTTCGACCAGATCATGCGTATATAAATAGGCAATTCGCTTGAGATCGTCTCCGTACTCTCGAACGAATGAAGCAAGCAAGTTTTTTTTATCTAACGCATCGTCATGTGACATATCTCTCGCCTCCTTTCATTAATTAGACGACTGTGGAACGAGTTATGACCCATTTACGTGAAAGAAGCTGGCAGAAAGAAAAGAAGCATTTCTCACGTGCGTGAAATGCTTCTTTTGTACAATCAACTATTCCTTTCCTACTTCTAAAAATCCGATGATCCCCTCTATGAGACCTTTCGCTAAAGGAAGATCTGGATTGCTGTAGGTTGCCATATTCGCTTCTCGATCTTCCGGTGATTCCTTGAGAATATGATTCATGCGGTTCACTATAAGTAATTCGGCATCCTGTTTCGCTTCATGCAATCGCGCAGCTTCTTCCACAGGTACTTGAATATCGCGGTCGCCATTCACTAAAAGGACGGGAATTTGGAGTTTCTTCACCTCTTCAACTGGATCAAAAGCTAACCAAGACATCATATACGGTTGAACTGATAATCTGAAAAGGCCCTGCAACTCCGCACTTACGGTTTTTACTTTTTCTCCTCGTTTCAACGCTTCTAAAATCGCAGTAGCTTCTTTACGCACATTTTCTGGTACTTGTGCCTGTAGTTGCGTTAGGAGAACTTGGTCAATCGGCTGGCCAGCTCCTGCAATGGAAATAAACGTATCCGCATCCGATTGCCTAGCCGCCACCATTCCTAGTAATGAACCTTCACTATGACCTATAATGCCGACCGTCGAAAAACGCGGATCTTTTTTAGCATACTTTACCAACGCCGCGGCATCATCAATAAAGTGACGGAATCGCAAATCCTCTTCTTTGCCGGCGAGCGTTGCATTTACACCGACTCCACGTTTATCATAGCGGATCGTCGCCACACCTTCTGCCGCTAACTCTTCTGCAAGCATTTTCAGGCTATTATTTTTCCCCGGCAACGCCAATGAATTGCCGTCATGATCTGTAGGACCCGATCCTGCAATGATGACCATGAGCGGAAACGGCTCTGTTCCTTCGGGCATTTCCAACAGACCATCGAGTGAACCATTTTCTACTTCTACTTGCACAACTTCTCCTGTTTCCACCACTTCTTCTGCGCTTCCTTTCGTTAATTCAAAAGGAAATGACTGTCCTTGCTGTGTAAATGTCCCGGTCATTCGGTCTTGCGCTACGTTGCCATCGAATGTGATATGCTGCCCCTGAAGATTCATATCAAAAAATACTTTGGATTCATCTACCGTCACGCTTGTCAGCTTGTAATCTTGTAACCCTTGCACTGGAATACTGATTGTTCCGCCCATCCCATCGAATGAAAGAATGATTGGAAGCGGTTGCCCAGGAACTTCAATAGAACCATTCCATATACCTTCAATCGGCTTCAACGATTCCACCTCTTCCGTATTACGTTCAGGCTCTTGTTCTTTTTTTCCGCTGCAGCCTGCAATGACTAGTAACATACTTGTCACTAGACAAAAATAAATATTCCATCTTTTCATATTCATTCCTCCTGTGATGATCCTATATGAAGTATAACAGGCGAGTCGAGTGAATGTTGGAAGTTGCAGTTGCTCTGATATTGGCGCGAACGGCCGTTGATATGCGCTGCAACCCGACGTGTTCTGTAGGATGAGGAGAGGCTGACTTGGAGAGGCTTGCGCTTCCAGACGATACGCTTTCCGGAGGGGGCGATTTCTCTCGGGAGAATCCTAACGACTACACTAACTCTACAACTCCCCGTCAAGAACATCTCATTTCCAAAAACTAATTTCTTCGGATAAACAAGCTTGTTATTTTCTGTATGTTTGATAATTTGACCCAATTGAGGTACGAGACACATATTTATTAGAAATACTTCGAAGGCCTAATTTTCTCAAAACGTACATATCCTTCAAGCCTGAAAAACTTCTAAGAATACAGATTCACCAATTGACTTTATTAACTGACTTACCTTCCTAAAGAACACGTAAGACGATTTTCGTATAGTCTTTAAAGTCGTTAATATGCTTTTCTACAATTGCTTCCAAAATCTCTAAATCTATTGATTGATAATCATGTACAGCAATATTCCTAAAACCTACCATATTCATTAGTATGCCGGCTAATGATTCATCAATAATAGTAGCTTCTTGCAACATCTTAAATGCATCACGACTTGCTTTTGGTATGCCTAACTTCTTTTCACTGACGATATGCATTGCCAAATCGATACTAGCTTCACATGCACGCTGAATATTTAAAATAATGCTATCTTGCTTAGTAAAATCTTTTAGATTATCTACATTTTGATCATATACTTCGTGAACTCGATTCACACAACGTTCGATGGTTGTCACTTTATTTAAAATCACATCATTCATCGCCGAATACACTCCCTCTTTCCCGAATGCTTTGTAATACTTCTGCTCGTTGCTGGTTAAGGTTAATGTACATACTAAAAGCCTTCATTCGCTGTTTTACAAACTCATTTTCATCACGGCAAGAAAGTAACGTACCCGTTGAAAAAATTTGCATAGCAAATACGGTATCTACCTCTCGAATATTGACTACATCGACTTCCCTTTTAGCAACTTGTGCTAGTTCACCCGCTACTATAAAACGTTCATATGATGAAAGTAAATCAACTGCATAATAAGCCAAATCAATATCACTGTCTTCTCTAGCAGTGCCTTTTCCATGAGATCCAAATAATAAAATAAATGACGGATTTACTCGTTCATTTAGCAAGTCTACAAGTTCTTTTTTTATTTCTTCAGATAGCATGACTTTCACCACTTTCGTCTGTTTTATCCATTATAAAAGGAGTAACCAAAAATGGCTACTCCTCTCCTCAACCACACTCGTTTCTTACATAACGATTTGCCAATAACGGGATAGTAGTTGCAATCCGTTAGAGAAAAGCGGAAGGCGCCTGCTCACTTGCGACAGGCGTTAGACAAGGAGCAGCTGACCTGGAGAGGCTTGCGGCTTCCAGACGATACGCTTTCCGGAGGGGACGCGGCGGACCGTCAAGCGCTGCGGGTTACACCTGTCGCCCTTATCCTCTCGGAGTCGATCGTCTTCCAGCTACAGCCGGACGTAGTATGTGTAAGATGGTGAACGTTTCCAAAAGTGCAACATAATAGTCCGTTTCAGGCACCAATATTTTCCTACAAGTACTGTAGATTATATAGTTCCTTTTGATTTTCATCCCTTTACAATTCGATTTTATGTTAGTACAATAGAGAGTAATAGAACCCACCACGCCTCTTTGCAATGCGGACCAAGGTGGGTCATTTTTTATATTTGGAGGAGATTTAAATTGACCTCTTCAGAAATACATATTAAAGAACCTCGAACTTACGAACAGCAGCTCGAGATTTTGCAAGAAAGAAATCTAGTTATTGACGATATGGATGATGCCATATCTTTTTTAAAAAGAGTAAGCTATTATAGATTTTCCGCGTATGGGCTCACACTTAAGCAAAATGATAACAAGGACTTATTCCTAGAAGGAGTAAGCTTTTTTCAAATGAAGATGATTTATAATTTTGATCAAAAGCTTCGAGATCTTTTGATGAATCATCTAGAACTCGTTGAAATAGAGTTTCGATCTAAAATCGCTTACCATCATTCACATCAGTTTGGAGCATTAGGTTACAAATATCCTGATAACTTTTCTTCTCCGGTAGCTCATAAAAGATTTCTCGAAGAACTGGATAAGCAAATTAATCGATCTGGAAAAGAACTTTTTGTACTTCATCACAAATCAAAATACGGAGGAGAGTTCCCTTTCTGGGTAGCAATTGAAGTTATCTCATTTGGAGAGCTATCGAAACTATTTAAAAACCTAACTGAAGAAATTAAAGGTGAAATAGTTAATGACTTTAATCTGTCTAGTTTTTACGCTGAAAGCTGGCTTCATACTCTCTCCTACATAAGAAATGTTTGTGCACATTATGGGAGAATATACGGTAAAGAATTGGCCATTAAACCAAAGGTCTTCAAGTCAAAGAGAAATAAATTCAAAGCCAACCGTATATTTACAGCCATGTTCATCTTGGCTAAACTTTTACATCGAGAAGATCGTTTAAACTTCATTACAACATTTCAAGTTTTATTAGAGGAGTATTCAGATCACATTGTTCTTAAAGAACTTGGGTTACCCGATGATTGGGAGCGTTTGTTGCTTGAACATTAAACGCAATAGTTCACCTCATTTGCAAAGAAACCAAGATAAAAAAGAATCTGTGAACGAAAAGTCCACATATTCCCTGTTGGACTTTTTTATTTGGGAAGTTACAGATTAGCTACAAAAAACACAATCCTTTGTTTCGTTATTGCGCCCGATAGCTAGATAGTGGTTTGAACCCGTTGATCTGCGCTGCAACCGGACGCTTTCTGGAGGGCGGGCGGTGAACCACACCCCTCGCTTCGCTCGCTGGGTGGTTCACCTGTCCCGCTGATCCTCCCAGAGTCGCCGGTTTCCGCTCCGATCAACTAAGTTACTACGAATAAATCATGTAACGCAATCGCGCCCGTTTACATAATATCACTGCCTATTTGAAAAAAACTTATTGCCGATCAAACCACCAATCATAGCTGATAAACCGACTACGATAATCTTTATTATAGTATTGATATTGGGGATTAAATACTCAATAAAAAGCATTACTATCAATACAAATGCACCTGTAAATAAAGCCATGCCTATACTTCCTCTGCTCAATAATAACGCCCCCATGTAGATTAATCTGGCCCGTTTGTTTAACTAAAGCCCATGGACGCAGTAGTCCACATAATAATCGTAAACGATATAATAAGCCAAACTGTATTTGCTGTCGTTTTTTCTTCATGTTTTACCTTTTTTAATATAGAAACCAAATTCAAACAGAATATAATGCACCAAATAGGCATCAACCACCATCCTATCCAATAAAAGAAAATGTATAATATATCCATATTTTATCCCCTTGAAGTTATTTGTCATTATTTAGCTAACTGACCCGATTGATGCACTGTCCTAATCACGCAAACGCACCCATTTGTGGAATGGAACTATCATTATTTCGGATTTATGATTTCAATATTTAATGCTTTTGTAGAAGCAGGTGAAGAAGTGTCTATTCCACCATCTACCCATACTGCAACTTCTTGTCCTTCTTCATAATCTTTGATATCTCCATTTTCATGCAGTGCTACCCAGGTTAAACCTTTTTGATCATCCTCAACCAAGATACTATTTTCAGAGCTATCTATTTCTACAATATTTCCCTTTATATCCATTTCGCCTTTAGCTTCTTCACCTTCGTTACTGCAAGCTACTAAAAGAAAACATAATAGGAATAGAAAAACAAAACTTTTTTTAAAAACAGCGTCATTCCACAGCTTCACGCAATTCACTCCTTTTTTATTCAACCTAAGTACATCAATATGACCCGCCTATAGAATTGCCATAAATCACTTTCACAAACGCGCCCGATTGCAACTAGAGACCAAATCGTTAATTATCCAAATCATCATCAAGCCAGGATTTCTTATTTTCCACTTGATCAGAATTTTTCTCGAGAGATTGCCCTACGACAGACCTGTTAATACCATCTTTGACAGCTTTAAAAATCACTAGATATAGAATGAACAGCCCTGCTATCCAAAGAATAATCATACCGAAAACTTGACTTGCCATTATCCATCACTCCAATTCCTGTATAACAAAATGGCCCGATTGTTTTAGAAAGGCGCAATTTGGATTTACGACAAATGCGCCCGTTTATTGCACATATTTATTGTCAGGAGATTTCGATTCGCCTTTAACAAATATCACAGAAATTAATATAATTATGCCTATAATCCCTACTATGAATTCAGCGATGTAAAAGTCAGAATCTCTTATTAAACGAATAAGAAATCCTCCACCAAAGATTATTGTCATACTCATACCAAGAATTAGAAATGCAGTTTTCATTGCTTACCCTCCAAGCATAAAATATTTCGCAAAATGGCCCGTTTGCTGAACTCGGTCAGTTATCCACCAAACTGGTATCTTGAAATTGTGACCACGCAATCAAACGGTCTATTTTATAAAAGAAAGGATCCAACGTTCGATATCATCAAAAGAGGCTACCACAGTAATTCCGAATTTTGATTCAGTCCCCATATAGGAATTAATATAGCCGGTATCCATGAAAACCGTAAACTCATACACGTTCTCGTCATGAGGATATTTCGAATAAGCAAATGAAACTCCCGGGGAAAGTACACTGAGAGTTCCTTCATTCTCTTCATCCATTTTCTTCAATTGTTCTACTAACGTATCGATATCTTCATTAATCCAAATAAAAGGATGGGAGTACTTCAAGAATCCAAACGAGAAAGTGAGTTCAAATTCAATTTCGAACAGACCGTCTTCTAGTTCTCCTATGTTTAGTACTTCATATATTACCTCAGTTTCACTGAACTCAAAACTGCTATCTTTTAATGTGTGTTTCATTGCCACTTCCCTTTCAATAGTCCCTCTGTTCAAAAAGACCGCTCATTTACATGCAAATTAGCGGTCCTTTTTTCAATTACATCTTAGGCAATGAAATGTATGACAATTGCTTTATCGCTTGTTCAATATGCTCCACTTTCTGTACAAGTGCAATTCGCACAAATCCTTCGCCTGCTGTGCCGAAAATACTACCCGGCACCATGACAACACCTACTTGTCTGATCGCTTCGAAGACAAATTCTTTATCGTCCATCGCGTATGGATACTTCGCCCAGACGAACATACCCCCTTCGGACGGGGTTGTTTCCCAGCCGAGTGATGCGAGTCCGTCCATCAACGCATGATGACGTTTGGAAAACTCCGCGCGCAGGCGATCGGTAATTTCTTCGCCATGATCAAGCGCAACGGCGGCGGCTTCTTGGATCGGACGGAATGTTCCATAGTCGAGGTTCGATTTCAGTTCACGCAGCACGTGGAGCATTTCTGCGTTGCCGACGAAATAGGCGATTCGTGCACCTGCTAGACTGAAGCTTTTGGAAAGAGAGTTGATTTCCATACCGACTTCTTTTGCGCCTGGCGTTGTCAGGAAACTTGCGGGCCGATCACCGGTGAAATAGTATTCGGAATAGGCTGCGTCGTGCAGAACGATAATTTCATACTTTTTTGCGAATGCGACAACTTCTTGGAAGAATTTTTCATTCGGCATCGCAGGCACTGGATTGCCGGGCAAGTTTATAATGAGTAGTTTCGCTTTTTTTGCGATGTCTTCCGGTACTTCATTCAGATTGGGAAGGAAGCCATTTTCTGCAAGCAACGGCATATAGTATGGGACGGCGCCTGCTAATTTGATGCCGGCATCGTACGCGACATACGCCGGGTTGGTCGTCAGAACGTAATCGCCAGGATCACAAAATGCGAGTGGCAAGTGGACGAGTCCTTCCTGCGAACCCATTGTCTGCAAGATTTCTGTTTGCGGATCGATCGTTACGCCTGTACGCCGTTTATAGTAATTTGCGACAGCCTCATGGAATCGATTCGTCCCTCCAAGTGTGTAGCCGTAGGAAGAAGATAGCGCGCTATGCTCGGACAAGGCTTGGCGTACGCGCGGGTCGGGCGGCAAATCTGGACTGCCTAGGCTTAAATCGATGATGGTAGCACCAGTTGCACGTTTTGTTTCAGCGGCTGCTTTTAAGTCACCGAAAATAGCGGGTGGAAAGATGGACATTTTTTTGGACGGTTCGAATTTCATGAAGATGCACTCCTTAGCTGTTATAGAATAGGTTGTTGATTTCATTATACCACGCAATTTTATGACTAGGAGAAAACTAGGAAAACTTTGAAGATGTTTGTTGGCTATAATTTTGGGAATACTTTCGATAACTACTACTATAGAGGAGGATCTACATGGCAGAAGACAAGTTCGAAAAACTAGATGACGAAGTGTCACCCCAGACACAAGCGAAACAACCTGGAGTAGAGGAAGACATGCATCCCACACCGATTTATGACGACCCTACTCGTAAAGGTGCAGATAAACTGAAAGGAAAAAATGCCTTAATTACGGGTGGAGATAGCGGCATCGGACGAGCAGTCGCAGTAGCATTCGCCAAAGAAGGTGCCAATGTAGCGATTGCCTATTTAGCTGACCAAGAAGACGAAGATGCCGATAAAACGTTAGAATTAATCGAGAAGTATGGTGGGAAGGCAAAGAAATTCCAAGTGGATATTAGCGTGGAAAAGAACTGTGAACAGCTCATCGATCAAGTCATCAAGGAATTTGGCGAGTTGAATATTCTTGTTAATAATGCAGGCAAACAGTTTCCGCAAGAGTCGATTGAAGATATTACTGAAGCTCAGCTAAAAGAAACGTTTGAAACCAATTTCTTCGGGTTATTTTATCTCTCTAAAATGGCGGTGTCTCGTATGAAAAAAGGAGATTGTATCGTCAACACTTCATCCATCACCGCCTATAATGGATCCCCTGGTTTGCTGGATTACTCGGCTACGAAAGGGGCGATTACCAGTTTTACGAGATCTCTCGCTTTGCAGTTGAGCGATAAAGGAATCCGGGTAAACGCTGTAGCACCCGGACCCATTTGGACTCCACTCATTCCTGCGACGTTCGATGCTGAAAAAGTGGCAGAACATGGTGCAGATACTCCGATGAAACGTCGGGGGCAACCTGTTGAAAATGCACCTGCGTATGTGTTTCTCGCTTCTGAGGATGCTAGTTATATGACGGGGCAGACGATTCATGTGGATGGAGGAGATTATGTTGGATCGTAGTTTGTGGAGTTTTTGAGTGTGGACGTGGAGGCTATGAGCGCAAACACGGACTCTATGAGCGGAAGTGCGGAGGCTATGAGCGCAAACACGGACTCTATGAGCGGAAGCGCGGAGGCTGTGAGCGCATTTACTTATACATGCACATAAAAAATGCAGGAACGGCAATGTTCACCGTTCCTGCATTTTTTGTGTTTCTCGACCATTCGCTTATTCGTCAAACGGCCACGTAGGTAACATGCGATTGAGCTTTTTATCGCTGCGTTCTCCTAGTATATACTCCGCTTGCATGATCGTGTGGATTTCTCGAGTTCCTTCGTAAATTACGGGAGCTTTGGAGTTTCGTAAGTAGCGCGCGACTGGGAAATCGTCTGAATAGCCGTACGCTCCATGTATTTGCACTGCGTCGTCTGCTGCTTGGTTGGCGAAATCACATGCCTGCCATTTCGCTAAAGACGTTTCGCGCGTGTTGCGAATTCCTTTATTTTTCAATTCGCCCGCTCGATAGACGAGAAGTCGGCTCATTTGGTAGCCTGCTTCCATTTTTGCGAGCATTTGCTGAACGAGTTGGTGATCGCCGATTTTCTTTCCGAACGTTTCACGTGTTTTCGCGTAGTCTATACTTGCTTCAAGACAGGCATTCAACAAACCGACCGCACCCGCAGCTACAGTGAATCTTCCATTATCGAGTGCCGCCATCGCAATTTTAAATCCTTCGCCTTCTTCTCCGACTAAGTTCGCGACAGGTACGCGCACGTCTTCAAAAAACAATTCTCCTGTATTGCCTGAACGAATGCCATACTTTCCTTTAATTGCTTTTGATGAAAAGCCTGGCATCGTACGCTCTACGATAAACGCGCTAATGCCGTGGTGTTTCTTTGATTTGTCGGTATAGGCAAAGACGAGGAAATGATCTGCAAAATCACATAATGAAATCCACGTCTTCTGCCCGTTTATGACATACTCTTCTCCGTCACGCACTGCAGTCGTCTGGATTGCCGATACGTCAGACCCGGCGCCAGGCTCAGTTAATCCAAACGCTCCAACCTTCTCGCCTTTCGCTTGCGGCACTAAGTATCGTTGTTTCTGCTCTTCTGTTCCCCACTGCATCAATGTCATCGAATTCAGTCCGATATGAACGGAAACCGCTGTACGGAACGCGGTGTCGCCACGTTCCAACTCCTCACATAATATGGCCAATGAATTATAATCCATTCCACTACCGCCATATTTCTCAGGAATACAAATCCCCATAAAACCTAATTCTGCAAGTCGTTTCCAAATGGCCGGGTCGAAACTTCCTTGCGCATCCCAATCTGCAATATGGGGCATGATTTCAGTATCAACGAATTGTCTAGCTGTTTTTCGCAACATGTTTTGTTCATCTGTAAATGTAAAGTCCATTTTTTACGTCCTCCTTTACAATATACCTTCTACTCATACGTTACTTTTACCGCAAGAGAAAGCAACGGCAATCTATAGACACGGTTGCAGAGTGTTTGGTAAAACGTACGAAATTGCTGTTCGTTCAATTCTGGCAGTTCCTGACTAGTCATTAGCAATAACGGATGACCGAAATTCGATAACTTCACGCCATTTTTCAAATGCAATCCGTTGCGCTCATAAAAGGCGATGCGACGATGACTAATCAAAGCATCTTCATCATTTTTCGCATGCTCGGGATCTTCTACTTCCAGCAATAAGCCCGCGGGAAACGATGCATTCAACCGTTCGAGCAATAAACCGCCTAAACCGTGTGAACGATAGGACGGATTAATCGCCAAATAAATGATATGGATTCCTTCATAGTCGGGAACGTACTGATAGATCGCATATCCGAATTCTTCCATGCCATCTGTTAGAAGTACAGCGTGGAGTATCCCTTTTTTCATCGCTGAACGCATCATGAAACGTGGAATATGCGCGAACCTCCCGAAGTCCCGTGTGACCTGAGAAAATAGCGGTTCTACTCCGTTACTTTCCGGCGCGAGCGGCTGGAGGAATAACTTCGTCTGATCTAGTTGTTTGTCCATCTATATTCACTACTCTCTGCTGTCGGTTGTTACGATTCCTCGATTCGGACACCGCGTGCTTTCATTTCTTCTATATAGAGACCCCCCGGCACGATATGTTCGGGTGGATAGGCTCCGCGTTTCGTAATGACTTCGTTGCCGATCATTTGCGCGACTACGGAAATCGTATTAGCCGTCGCACGTGCCATCGCTGTTTCATTGATTGTTTGGTCTTTTTCCGTAATCATATTGAATGTAATTTCTTTTGGCTGTCCGTCTTTTATGCCACTGACGATGACACGCAATAAGACCGCGTCTGGTTTGTTTCCTAGACGCAATTGCGGTGTCAGATGTTCCAGCATGACGTCACGTACACGCAACGGTTTGCCGTCTACTTGAATAGTGGATTCCCTTGACAATAAGCCTAAGTCGACTAATACTTTCATCTTTTCTGCATGTCCCGGATAACGAATCGTCTTGTATTCCAGCGTCTCGATGGCAGGGAACGACTCCAGCAATGTCGACGTGCCGCCTGATGTATGGAACGCTTCCATTGTGCCGTAGCCATCGAATTCTAGAAGCTCCACTTCAGATAATGAAGGCAGTTCCACGACTTCTCCGTTACGAATGACACGGGAAGTATCTGTATAATGATCGAATAATCCTTCCAATGAAAAGACCAAATTGTAGTTCAGCGGAGGTTCTGGATGAACAGGAACGCCCCCTACATACAGCTTGATAGATTCAGTCGTATCCAGTGTAGAGGCACCGTACCCCGCTAAAATATTGATCATGCCAGGCGCTACGCCCAAATCCGGAATGAGCGTGACACCTCGTTCCACTGCTTGTTCATGAAGAGCGAGTACTTTATCTGTCGCTCCGCCGATATGACCGCCGAGATCTACGACATGAACCCCTCGCTCAACGGCTAAGCGAGCGACTTTTTCATTGAATGTGTAAAATAGTGCGTTAACTACAATATCCCCAAGTCCTATGACGTCACTCAATTGCACATCGTTCCTAGCATCCAGCAAGAGTATATCGAGCTTGTCGGAAAGTAATTGCTCTGCGAAATCTTCCGCTTGCCTAATCGCCCGGTCCGCCAAATAGACTTTCTTCACTTCATCGTGCTTGACTAAATCTCGAACGACTTCTTTTCCCATTAATCCTGCGCCTAATACGACAACTCTCATCTGCTCATCCCTTCTTCCTGTAAGTCACTCCGTATCGATTTGGGCACGCTGCAATTTCCCGCTGTAATCGATGTAAATGCTTTTCCATTCCGTAAAGACATCGAGCGCTGCCACTCCTGAGTCACGGTGTCCATTCCCTGTACCTTTTGTTCCGCCAAACGGCAAATGAATTTCCGCTCCCGTCGTTCCAGCGTTAATATAGACAATACCTGTATCGAGATCTCTTTGCGCACGGAATACGTTATTGACGTCTTGCGAGAAGATCGAACTCGACAGGCCATACGCTACACTGTTGTTCACTTCAATTGCTTCATCCAAACTGCTCACCGTAATGAGCGACACGACCGGACCGAAAATTTCTTCCTGTGCCAAACGACTATCCCATGCTACATCTGTAAACAGTGTTGGTTCGAAATAATGACCATTGGCGAATGCTCCTTCATTCAGCACGCGACCGCCTGCTACTAGTTTCGCACCTTCTTGCTTGCCAATTTCTATATAACTCTCAATCTTTTCAAGCGCTTTCGCATTGATGACGGGTCCTACTTTCACTGATTCATCCAGTCCGTCACCCATCGTCAAATCTTTCATACTTTCTATCAATCGTTCTTCTAGCTGTTCTTTAACCGCTTCGTGAACGATGACCCGACTACACGCTGTACAACGCTGGCCCGCAGTTCCGAACGCGCTCCACAAAATCCCTTCCACAGCCAATTCCAGGTCTGCGTCATCCAATACGATGACCGCATTCTTTCCACCCATTTCCAATGAAACTTTTTTCAAATGACGACCTCCGAGCTCCGCCACCTGACGTCCTGTTTCCGTCGAGCCGGTAAAGGAAATAACACGCACATCTGGATGTTCAATGAGTGCCGTCCCAACATCTGCACCTGAACCGAAGACAATATTCGCTACCCCTTTCGGCAGTCCTACTTCTTCAAAGATCAATGACATTTCATACGCCATGAGTGGAGTTTCTGTTGCTGGTTTCCAAATAAATGTATTGCCAGCCACAATTGCCGGGAATGATTTCCACGTGGCGATCGCAATCGGAAAGTTCCACGGTGTGATTAAGCCGACGACACCGATTGGCGCACGCACACTCATCGCGAATTTATCTTGTAACTCAGAAGGCACAGTTTCTCCAAATAGCCGACGCCCTTCGCCTGCCATATAAAATGCCATGTCGATTCCTTCTTGCACTTCGCCGCGCGCTTCTTCTATTACTTTACCCATTTCTTTCGTCAGTACTTGCGCCAAGTGTTCTTTTTTTTCTTTCATAAGACGGCCAATGTCGTATAGGTAATCCGCACGTTTCGGCGCCGGTACCAATGTCCATTTCTTCTGCGCCTTCTTCGCTGCCGCTACGGCTTGTTGTACGTCTTGTTCTGTGGATAGCGGTACTTGTGCGAGTTCTTCTCCGTTCGCTGGGTTTCGTACGGCGGTATAATTCGCCGCCTCTTTTTGCCATGTACCGTCGATGTAGTTGGTAAGTTTCATTTTTCCTGCCCCTTTCAACTATAAGTAGTTTTTCGTTTCTTGCTTCTATTAGAGTTGTTCGACAATGTACTATAGTATTCCTTTATTGTGCGAGTTATTCCGATGGATCTTGTTCGTTCATGAAAGTAGGGGGCTGAATGGAGTAAGGCTGATTGGGAGTGTTTTGCGGCTTGCGCTTCCAGACGATACGCTTTCCGGAGGGGACGCGGTGGACCTCGCAAAAGTGCGTTGCGAGTTACACCTGTCAAGTGCAAAGATGTGCTCCTTCTCGCTGCGCTTCACTCGCAAAAGCCGTCCTTCGCAACGGCTTTTCCTGAACCTCCCGGAGTCGATCGTCTGTAAGCTCCAGCCGGACTTTGTGTGTGCAAGACAGTTTGATCACTCTTTGTAGATAGTGAAAACCAAGTAGAGTTGTCTGATACAATCTGGCCGCTTTTGAATTTAGATAGCGGTGAAGTGTTGCTAGCTACTATGACTGTTTCGATGAACTGAGTGGAAAAAGAAATGACTACATATGCATTCAGCCAGGCAATACAAAGCTCACCCATACTGTTCAGGAAGCGTAACTTACCCTACTCCTCTTTCTGGCCGAACACGAACTGACATCCCGACACAAACTCAAGGATTCTCCCGGAAGAACCGGCGACTCCTGGAGGATCAGGACGACAGGCGTAATCGCCAATGCACTTTTGGCGAGTCCGCCGCGTCCCCTCAGGAAAGCGTCCGGTTCTGTAGGGAGAATCCTAGCACGTCTACTCATTTTCTACACTGCAAAGGAGAAGTCACTTACCCCACTCCAACTTCTGGCCGAACACGAACTGACATCCCGACACAAACTCAAGGATTCTCCCGGAAGAACCGGCGACTCCTGGAGGATCAGGACGACAGGCGTAATCGCCAATGCACTTTTGGCGAGTCCGCCGCGTCCCCTCAGGAAAGCGTCCGGTTCTGTAGGGAGAATCCTAGCACGTATACTCATTTTCTACACTGCAAAGGAGAAGTCACTTACCCCACTCCAACTTCTGGCCGAACACGAACTGACATCCCGACACAAACTCAAGGATTCTCCCGGAAGAACCGGCGACTCCTGGAGGATCAGGACGACAGGCGTAATCGCCACGCACTTTTGGCGAGTCCGCCGCGTCCCCTCAGGAAAGCGTCCGGTTCTGTAGGGAGAATCCTAGCACGTATACTCATTTTCTACACTGCAAAGGAGAAGTCACTTACCCCACTCCAACTTCTGGCCGAACACGAACTGACATCCCGACACAAACTCAAGGATTCTCCCGGAAGAACCGGCGACTCCTGGAGGATCAGGACGACAGGCGTAATCGCCACGCACTTTTGGCGAGTCCGCCGCGTCCCCTCAGGAAAGCGTCCGGTTCTGTAGGGAGAATCCTAGCACGTATACTCATTTTCTACACTGCAAAGGAGAAGTCACTTACCCCACTCCAACTTCTGGCCGAACACGAACTGACTTCCCGACACAAACTCAAGGATTCTCCCGGAAGAACCGGCGACTCCTAGAGGTTCAGGGAAAGCCGTGGCGAAGGACGGCTTTTGCGAGTGAAGCGCAGCGAGAAGGAGCACATTTTAGCACTTGACAGGCGTAATCGCCAACGCACTTCTGGCGAGTCCGCCGCGCCCCCTCAGGAAAGCGTCCGGTTCTGCAGGGAGAATCCTCACACGTACACAACTTTTCTGCACCGCACTGGAGAAGTCACTTACCCCACTCCAACTTCAGGACAAACACGAAAAAGCCACCGCAACGAGTCGAACAGACGACCCGCCGCAATGGCGTAGAACTTACAACATAAACCAAATATAATACGCTTCCTCAGGAGTCCCTGGCTTCACCGACGCACTCTTCGGATACGGCATCTTCTCCGCGCCGGCATGGATCAACGCACCGACATACGGATTTAAACGCTCCGCCTTCTTGAAAAACTCCGCACTGCGACTCGACTCCCCTTGCGTCGCGTCCATCTCAATCAACCACGCCAAATAATGATACGCGGC
This sequence comes from Sporosarcina sp. PTS2304, assembly GCF_003351785.1. Taxonomy (GTDB): domain Bacteria; phylum Bacillota; class Bacilli; order Bacillales_A; family Planococcaceae; genus Sporosarcina. The sequence goes on along the minus strand of NZ_CP031230.1, from coordinate 3,254,632 downwards.
ATCCTCTTGGGAAATCTCTGCACACGCCTCATGGACTTGCTTCGCCTGCTCGATCTCATCCTGAAAAATCAACGAAGAAATCGCCAAGTAGCGAGCACCCTGATGATCATAAAGATCCAAAGTTAACAACCGCATGAAAATCTCGCTCGACTCCACATAGCGCTCATTACTATACAACCACACACCATAGCTCAACAAACTGCGTAAATACGGACGATTTGGCGCAAAAGCCCACGCATCCTCCGCCTGATTATCAAACTGCTTTTCGCCGGAAAAAACCGCCTGCTTGTACAACTTTTCCTTTTCTTCCGGTGAATCTGTATATTCCGCTTGCAACAGCAATGCATCCACATTCGTCGGGTCTGCACCGAATGCTTGTTGCGCGAAGTCGTGGCGTTGTTCAACCGTTTCCGCATGAAATGCCATATAACATAACATTTGAGCTTCTTGTTGCTGGTTTTCCGGTTCGAATGGTTGTTGGATCGCCTGTTGAATGAAAGCTTGTGCTTCTTCTAGCGTCTCGAAATTATGCTTGGACGACAGCATATGGATTTGCCAATTCGTCTGCTCCGTCGGTCGAGGATCTGTCCCTACGTAATACGCGACACCCGCAGTGCCTTCATTCATCATCTCTTCCAATTCCTCAATCTTATCCATTAATGCATCTGTGTGCTTTTTATATGATGACGTAGACACGCCAAACATCGTACTAATTTCCTTTTGTGTATACGTGTTCATCATCATGTCCAAATCTACAGCCAGTTGGAACGCAGCCGCCGCCAGCACCTCAGGCTTACGGAATCTCGGTTGCTGATCTGTGAAGTAATAAGCCATCAATGAAAGCAACATTTCATAGGCGCCTGGATACATCTCTTCACATTCCAATTTTTCATCCAACAATTCCACCACTTCTCGCTGAAGAGGCGTAAAGTTTTGCTCGACTACGTCCGTCAACGTTTGGGCATCTAATTTACACACAAACTCATAGATGTCGACAAGATGCTTTTTGAAAAACTCGAAACTATTATTTTCAGCGCCTGTCTCAGCTAACTTTTGAACTTGTGCGACCAACTCTTTGCTCATGTGCTCATTCACTGCAATGGCAGAAATCGGCATGACATGACGCTCTTCATTGCGCCATTCTTCTAGCACAATGGCTAACACTGCCTGGATATCACTCGGCTCTCCCGGTTCTTTAGCCAATACATATTCACCGTCTCCGAGAATTTCCTTCATTCGGTACACTTGATCATCTGATGATACCACTTCCGCAAAAGTGATGAACGAATTTTGCCAGCTCTTCAGTAGTTGCCGCACCGCTTTATTTTGCGTACGGTTCAGCGCTTTCACTAAATGACGGCGCCATAAATCTTTTCGGACGATGAAGAAATAATAGTCGCTTACATTCGTGACTAATTCCTCTTCCTCCATCCAGTCGCCTAGACGTCCGCCCCACTCTTTCAATAACGTTTCCAGTTCTTGCACTTCTGCAGGAGCTAGAGACGTTTCGTAATAGCTGTTCAAGACATTTTTCAGTTCTATTTGAATTTGATTCGTTCCTGTTTCATTTGTCTTACCGCAACAGTCCTGTACGATTTCACCGCTTCCACATGGACATTTTTCAAAATTCCCTATCACATCGAACACAACCTTTTCTTTTTACTATAACACAAAAAAAAGAAGCTCCGCATGCGTTGAGGCACACGGAGCTTTCAATTCTATTTTTCCGATTGTTTCAACTCTTCCGTTAGAGGAGCAAACTTCGGCGGAACGACCCGTTTGATGAAAAGCGCTAGCAGTAAAGCGCCGACTGTAATGAGTGTCGAGATGAAGAATGCATGATTCACTCCGTCGAGCATAGCAATTCGACCAATTTCTTCTTTGGAGATTGAATTAGCCGCTCCTGACGCGACCATTTCCGCAGCTGACTTCTCTAAGCGATTAGTCATAATGGTTAGCAACAATGCAGAACCAATCGCTCCAGACACTTGTTGCAACGTATTATTCATCGCTGTTCCATGCGGATTGGACTTCATGGGCAATGAATTCATACCATTCGTCATAATCGGCATCGTCACCATAGACAAGCCGAACATCCGAATCGTGTAGATCATCATCAAGTAATAATACCC